>JAPPBT010000006.1 GCA_026702745.1 Gemmatimonadota bacterium | reverse complement strand
CTCCATGGCGCGGACCACGGCCTTCACCGCGGCCATCGGCGCGCGGATGACGGCCCGGGGAGACCTGCCCCATCCCGGACGGCCCTTTGTTACCCCCGAGCAGGCGATTTACGGGGACGGTTTCGATACGATGATCGACGAGCTCGACCGGATGGGCGTGCGGTTCACGATGAGCGGAAGCTGAGGAGACCCGGTGCGTACCGGTCGGGTGGTCTATCGCATGCCGGCAGCCGATCTTTTGCCGGGCAGCCGGTCACGGACCAGGTGGCCTTTCGCGGTACAGGAGGAACGCGCGTGAATAAAATCGACGAAAACCAACCTGCGGCCCCGGGGACGAAAAAGAAAAAGAAAAAGCTGAGCCAGAAACACTACGAAAAGGAACTGGCCCGGCTGCAGGTCGAATTGTCCAAGCTCCAGGAGTGGGTGGTCGACCATGGCAGGAAGGTGGTGGTCATCTTCGAGGGCCGCGACGCGGCCGGCAAGGGCGGCACCATCTCCCGCATCACCGCACGGCTCAATCCCCGCGTCTGCCGCGTGGCCGCCCTGGCCAAGCCGACGGAACGCGAACAGACCCAGTGGTACTTCCAGCGGTACATCGCGCACCTGCCTTCGGCCGGCGAGATCGTACTCTTCGACCGGAGTTGGTACAACCGGGCCGGTGTAGAGCACGTGATGGGTTTCTGCACCGAAGAGGAGTACCGGGAGTTCCTCCGGTCCTGTCCGGAATTCGAACGCATGCTCGTCCGATCCGACATCAAGTTGATCAAGTACTGGTTCTCGGTGAGCGCGAAGGAACAGGCACGGCGGTTCAAGAACCGGATCAAGGATCCCCTGAAAAGCTGGAAGTTCAGCGACATGGACCGGCAGTCCTACATGAAGTGGGACGAGTATTCGCACGCCAAGGACGAGATGATGAACTACACCGACCTCAAGCAGGCGCCCTGGTACGTCGTGCCGTCGGACAGCAAGCGCCGCGCGCGCCTGAACTGCATCACCCACCTGCTGAGCCTCTTCCCCTACGACAAGGATCCTCCTACGTCGAAAACCAGCCTGCCGGACCGCGAAACCGACGCCGGTTACGTCCGCCCTCCCATGGACGACCAGCGGTTCATCCCCGAAGTGTACTGAAGTCCCTACTTGATGATCTCGTCCAGTATGCGTCCGTCGCGGTTCGACGGCAGGGTGATCCGCAGCAGGTTGCAGATCGTCGGCGTGATATCCGCCGCGTCGACGGAATGCCGGTAGTGGCCGGGCGCGATCCACGGACCGTGGAACATGATCGGAATGTGCGTATCGTAGTCGTGGGGCCAACCGTGGGAGGTGCCCACCGTGGTCGACCCGTACTCGCCCAGCAGCAGGTAGAAGGGCGTGGCGATGAGCATGATGTCGCCGCTGTTCTCGGAATGGAAGCTGTGATAGACTGTCTTCGTGAGGTTTGATTCCGGCAACAGCCGCCGCTCGATGCGGTTGCGCGTGTAGGCCCGCATTACGGCGGGATGGGTCACGACGGCCGCGGCTGCCGTCTCTTCCACCTCGGCCCGGCTCAGGCCGCGGCTGTCGATGGCCTCCCAGTTCAGGTACACGCCCGATTCCGCCACGTGCAGAACCCAGTCGTCTTCCCCGTGCAGCCCGTCCAGGGCATCCTCCACCAAGGCCGTCAGCGGCTCGGGTCCGGCCCGTCCGGCCTCCAGGCCCCTGAGCGCCAACTGCTCCGGTAGTTCCAGCGCGCCGTGGTCGGCCGTCAGGACCAGGAGGGTGCGGTCGCGCCCGACCCGCTCGTCGAGGAAGGCGAAGAAGTCCGCGAGCTGCCGATCCGTGCGCAGGGTGGTGTCCATGGATTCCTGGCTGAAGGGGCCGAAATCGTGGCCGATGTAGTCATTGGCGGAGAGAGAGATGACCAGGACGTCCGGGATGTCGTCCTGCCCCAGTTCTTCCTCGATGATCGCCTGCCGGGCGAATTCCAGCTGGAAGTCGGTGGACCAGGGCGTGTGCTTGAAGGCGTTCCAGTACCGAGGTCCCGGGGCTTCCAGACCGCCTTTCGTCACGTGGGGGAAGACGATCCCGCTGTTCCGGTTGTCCTCCTCGCCTTCGCGGATGTCTTTCCCCGCCCGTTCGAGGTACATTTCCTCCGGCAGCAGGCGTTCCCATTTGCGGCCGAAAGACTGGTCCGGGATTCTCCGGTCGTTGAAGCGTTTGACCCAGTCGGGCAGATCGTCCATGAAGTAGCTGCTCGACGTGATCCGGCCCAGGCCCGCTTCAAACCAGTACGGCGCGCCGAGTTTCCCGGCGGAGATCATGGCGCTGTAGTCCTTGAGTGATATCGTGATGGCCTTGCCCCGGTAGCGCGTGGCCATGCGCAGTTCATCCGCCAGGGAAGAGCCGACCAGTTCCCGCGTGGACGCGCGTCCGGTCGCGGTAGGCCACAATCCGAGGATGTGGCTTTCCGGATCCACCAGCGACGGCCGAAACACCCCCATGGACCGGCTGTACCACGCGTTGTTGACCATCCCCGTCTTGTAGGCGTAGGTACCGGAAGTGACCACGCTGTGGCCCGGTGAAGTGGAGGCGTGCACATGCGTGAAACGGGCGTCCTGCATCCACGCGCCGCGGTCCATGAACCGGCGGAATCCGTCCTCAACGAAGAGGTCGTCGAACCGCTGCAGGTAGTCGTGGCGGAACTGGTCGATGATGATCAGCACCGTGAGCCGGGGCGGGACGGTCGGCGCGGACGCCGACGACTGTGCGATCGGATCGGCCGGCGCGGACGCCGATGACTGCGCGATCGGGTCGACCGGCGCGGTTGGTCCGGCCGCCTGATTTGCCGGCGCGGTTGGTCCGGCCGTTTCCCTGTGTACCGTTTCGCCGTTGGTGCGTGCCATTGAAGCAGTCGTAAAGATCAATAGAATCGACAGGATCAAACCCGTCCTGATGAATCCGGATATGGACATGTTCGGCCCTTTCAGATGTCGGATGTGTTACAGGTTTTTTTATTACGAGATTACAGAAGGTGCGCAGGACTAACCCTTTAAACACGAGTGTCGGGCGCTGTTGCCGGTTCCGGGTTCCGATCGACGTATTTGCCGTCGACTTCATGGCCGGGTCGGGGACGTTCGGGACGGCCCGTCAGCAGGTAGGTTTTAAGATAGTGTACTATCGAGCGTTGTCAACGTAGGGACGCATCCTGGAAAGGGGGCTGTAGAATCAAATGACGGAATTCATGGTGGTTACCCAGGTGATTTGCGCGGCGGGGGTCCTGTTGCTCGGAATCGTGACCTCCACGGGACGGATCACGAAGTCTCTGCGTGAGGAGATGGATAAAAAAGTCAACTCCTTACACGTAGAGATGCGTGCGGATCGGGAAGTCATTTTCGGTGAGATCAAATCGCTTCGTGAGGAGATGCACGCTGGATTCAGCACTTTACGCGAAGAGATGCGTACCGATCGGATGGCGGTCTTCGGTGAGATCAAGTCGCTACGTGAGGAGATGCACGACATGAACGGCCGGCTGGGCCGGGTAGAAGGTCACATGAGCATCTCCGCAGCGAACAGTTCAAAGGAGTCACAATGACCGTAATAATGGCAGTCTTGTTGCTCATTCAGGCGGATTCCAATTCCCGTTGCCTGATTCGGTGAAGCAGGGCGATGAGGTGATCGCGAAACACGGTGCCTGCACCAGGTTCGAAGGGCAGATGGCGGCAGATCCGTGGCGCGAACACCGCGGCGTACCAGCCGAATCCTTCCTGGTCGAAGTCCTTGGGCCGCGCCAGGTAGCCGACGGTCTCGTTGGCGTACCCGATGATCATGGTGTGTGGGTAAGGGGAGGCCGACTGGACCTGCTTGCCGTAGGTCAGGAACAACTCCAGCGGATGGGCGATCAGCACGGCATCGTTGATGCGCATCCACGAAACGCGGAACTCCAGCCGCTGCGGATGGGGGCCGTCTAGCAGGCCGAGACGGTGCGCGCGCCAGTCCGCCTCGAAACGCAGTTTGCGCAGGTCTGCGGGGTCCGCATCACTGTCCGAAGCCTCGAGACGGTCGCGACTATCGGCCAGTTCTGCTTCCAGCGTCGCCTGGTCGGCCTGGTCCGGGACTTCCGTGGGCAGCGCGACCTCGAAGGTGTCGCCGTCCAGCTCCACCTCGGAGTTCGTCGCGATGTCGTCCAGGGCGGGCAGGACGTGATCGCGGAGGAGGGAACCGTTCGCCTTCATCCTATCCATGCCATCGCCGAATCCCCGGCAGTTGAGGTCGCCGCAACTGCCCTGGAGGAACAGCACCCGCAGGCCTTCCCGGTCCAGCTCCATTTTCCCGATGGCATCGGCCGGATAGTCGCCGCAGATTACAGTGTCGGCGCCGAGCGTAACGGGATGAGCGCCGAAATTGATCGCGGCGGCGCGCATAAAGCCGCGGGTATCGTCGATACGCATCAGCAGCGCTTCCCCGTCGGCTTCCCCGCCCTCGTCTACCCGGTTGACCGAAAGCTCCGGCACGGGTGTTCTTCCTAAACCGATACGTCCGGGTTCCAGGTTCGACACGGCCTGCCCTATGGCATCGGCGAACAACGCTGGCAACCCCGCCGTGTATTCTTCGTCCCATTTCCCCCAGGCCACGGTCTTCATGGTGGCCGGGCCGGAATGGGTATGGGTGTTGGTGATGACCACGCGGGCCGGGTCGAGGCCGTACCGGTCGCGGACGATGCGGTGGGTCTCGTCGGCCAGGGAGCGGTCCGTCCACACCAGGTCGTTCGACACCCATACGAAGATCCGGTCCCCGTCCGACAGGGCCAGGGCCGTGCAATGGAGGTCCTGGTGCACCGCGGTGGCCCTGCGTTCGAGGTAGGGACCGTATCCGCAGAGCTCAATCCCCACGGATGGCGTGATGACGGTTCGGCCGGTGCCGAAATGCAGCTGGGGCATGGTCGGCTCAGTCCGGGAACCGCACGGTCTTACCCGTCTTCACCGATTCGGCCTCTCCGTGGCAGATCCGCAGGGCGTCGCGGGCCGCGCCGGCCGAGACCAGGTCTGGCTCCGTGCCGTTTTCCAGGGCGTCGACGGCGTATCCCAACTGGGACTCGAAGGCCTCGGGGAAGTCGATTTCCGGTTCGGTTCGGCCGCCGTCGGGCGTGTACAGCGTAACCGGCCGTTCGGAGAGCACGTTGTACCAGAGCGTGCCTTCCTCGAAATAGGCGTCGTAACCGTGTTCGAAGGCGGCCGAGCTGATGGCCCCGCACTGGGACGAGACGGTGATGTCGCGGTCGTCGTACCCGTACTGCGTATTCAGGTAGAGCACGTAGCCGTTCGGACTCGTCTTGCCGTCGGCGTGCACGCTGTCGGGCATGCCGAAGAGGTAGCGCAGGTAGTCGGTGTCGTGTATGTGCAGGTCGATGCCCGCCGCGCCCGTGCGCTCGTAGTCTCCGAACCAGTTGCCTTCTCCCCAGAGGGGCTTGGAGATGACCCGCTTGAGGTGCAGGCCCAGCAGGCGGCCGTAGCGGCCGTCGTCGATGGCGGCCTTGAGGAAGGCGAACTCGGGGAAGAACTTCAGCACGTGGGCGACCATCAGGGTCCGGCCCGTTTCCCTGGCCCGGGCGATCATGCGGTCCGCCTCGTCCAGTCCGAGGGCGATGGGCTTCTCGACGAGGACGTGCTTGCCCGCGTCAAGCGCGCGGAGGACGACGTCGTGGTGCAGGGCCGTGGGCAGGCACACGTCGACCAGGTCGATATCCGGATCGCCCAGCACCTCGTCGATTTCGGTACAGGTACGGATGCCGGTGAGGTCCTGCACGCCGCCCCCGCCCCCGAAATTGCCCTGGATATGCCGCCAGTCGCCGCTCAGTTTCCGCTCGTCCCGCGTGCAGATGGCGCCTACCTCCGCGTTGGCGAGGTGCTTGATCGCCAGGAAGTGGGTCGTCCCCATGAAACCGATGCCCAGGATGCCGATGCGTATCAATTCAGTTCCTCCTTTGCTTCGTGCGCTTTAGTCCGTCGCGGACGGCGTAAACAACCGCTGGCCGTATTTCCGGTATCCGCCGATGATGGCCTGGGCTTCCGGCGAGGTCACGTAGTCGATGAGCGCGCGCGCATGCCCGTACTTGACGTGGGGCCAGCGTTCGGGGTTGACGGCGATGATGCTGTAGGGGTTGTGCAGCGGGGGATCGTATTCCACCAGGACCCGCAGGTTTACCGTTTCCCGCAGGGCCAGGTAGGTGCCCCGGTCGATCAGCACGTAACCCCGCTTCTCGTCCGCCATCCGCAGCGTGGCCGCCATTCCCTGTCCCACTTCCACGTACCAACTCCCCGAGGGCTCGACCTCCGAAAGGTCCCAGATCGCCCGTTCCTTCAGGTGGGTACCGGACAGGTCTCCCCGCGAGAAAAACAACGCTTCCTTCCGCGCGATGGTGGCGAAGGCGTCGGCGACCCGTTCCGTCCCGGAGATCCCCGCCTGGTCGTCCGCCGGACCGACGACGACGAAATCGTTGTACATGACGTCCCGGCGATCCACCCCGAAGCCGGCGGCCACGAAGGCCTCTTCCAGCTCCGGCGCGTGTACGAGGACCGCGTCCACGTCCCCGTTCTCGGCCAGCTTCAGCGCCTTGCCCGTACCCACGGCGATGACGTCTACCCGGATCCCGTCTGCCCGCGTTTCCTCGAAGGGGGGCAGGAGGATGTCCAGCAGGCCGGAGTCGTAGGTGCTGGTGGTCGTTGCGAGCTTGAGGCGCGGCTGCGCCTGCGCGGTGTCCGCGAAGATCGCAAAGACCGTGAAGACCGCGAAGATTGCGAAGGTTGCGACGAAAAGCGGCAGGAGCGAGATAAATCCGAGACGCATGCTGTGGGCCGTCAGTTTAACAGGAAACTCAACATGAAGCGCAATCGGGTACGCCACGCGTTGTTGGCCGCCGGGGAGACGAGCGTTTCGGGAGAATCGTACTTGCGGGTGTACAGCACGATGTCGACGTTAAACCGTTCGATGAGCTGGTGACCGAACAGGAGCCCGACACCCTTTGTATTGGTCTGGGAGTAGTCGATGTTGCTGAACGGAGCCAGGGTGGCGTCCTGCTGCATGAGAAAGGCATGGACCCCGCCCCGCGTGCCGCCGACCCGCGCCGTGCTGCCGTAGACGATCATGCCGGTGACGCCCTGGCGCATGTCGTCGGCCCCGGTATTGAACACGTAATCGGCGCTTATGGTCAGCGGCCGGCCGTTCACGGTCCGGGTATACCGACCGCTGAGGTTGATCATTCGGAACTCGGACAGGTAACCGTCCCCGTACCGGTTCGCCCGGTTGGTATTCGGTGCGACGATCAGTGGCGGAGATCTCAGGTTCTGCGCGACGAAGACTGAATCCGCCCCGGACACGGTATAGATGGCGGCGGCCAGCGTCTGCGAACTTCCCGGCTGGGTGAAGCGGGCCACCAGCTGTCCGCCGAGAAAGTACGTGCGGTCGAGGTCCTTTACCGGAGAGGCCAACTGGTTGATCATGAACTGGCCGAAGTTCATGCCGAAGGACGACGATCCGTCCTCGTTGTCGATCACGATCTGCTGGGCGAAGCCCTCCGGCGAGAGGTCGTTGTCCAGGACCACCTGCGTCGGCCTGAAGAAGGGCAGGGGAAACTTGCCCGCGGTAAGGGTCAGGGTGGGATTCGGGCGCACCTTGACGTACATCAAGGAAACATGGGGGTGTTCGTGTACCAGAAAGTCGCCGTAGGACATCCATTCCGAAGTGACGATGGCATTGGGGTTCCCCGTCTTGATACGGCCAGCCACGTCGATCCGGTCGGTGAGGCGGAATGCGCCGTTGAGGAAGAAGCCGTACATGAACCGGTTCACCGCGCGGCTGCCGTCCTGGTAGTCGCCCTGCAACCGCGTCCTGATCATGCCGTTCCAGGAGAAACGGTCTTCTTTCTGCCCGGCGTCCTGTCCGAAGGCGGGAACATCGTACGTCAGGACGGAGAGTGCAAGGACGCACAAAAAGGCGCATCTGGTCCGCATGGGCTCAATCCCTCCAGTGTATCGGTTCTCCCGGGCTTCGCGAAAGTGAGCCGGTTTCGCCGGAATACGCCAGGATACGCCGGCAGGCGATCCAGAAATCGATGGCGGGTCTTGAAAAAGGGATAGTATGGGCGGGTTGGTTTGGTGTCAAGAAATATTGAACCGGCTGCAGCAGGCGTCCCAGGGAACAGGTTGGCAGGAATATGTTAGAATGAAGTCGGTGGTTCGGATGTATCCAGATTGTATACACGAATCCGCCCAGTACCGGGTCCCGGTATCGTGTCCCGGTTCCGTGACTTTAAGGGTTGTCAGGACACCCCAGGGCGCGTATATTCGACATCGTAATCGAACCGGGTCATCCACGTACTTGCGGGACGTACATGCGGGTGGACCGGATTCGACCGCCGCAGCGTCGCGGCGGCGTCCACACACACAGGGAGAACTTTCATGTTGAACCGTATCAAGGAGACGGTCGATTCCGGCCTCTCCCGTCGCCGATTTCTCTCGGGAGCACTGGCGGGCGGCCTCGCCGGCGCCGCACTGACGCTGGCCGATCGCCTGGCCCTGGCCCAGACCATGGCTACGGGCGGCCTGACCGCCAAGGACATCCACGGGATCGGCGTCGAGCCGGGGCTCGTCCGCATGGCGCTGAACGAGAACCCCATCGGACCGTCCCCGCGGGCGTTGGAAGCCATCGCCGAGAGCATGTTCAATATCAACCGGTATTCATTCGGCGGCGGCGACATCTTCGGCGCACTGGCCGAATTCGATGGGCTGGAGCTGCCGCCCCCTCCCCGGTTCGGCGGTACGGGTCGCATGGGCGGTGGAGGCCGTTTCTTCAGGCAGACTCCGTTCTACATTACGGCGGGATCCGGCGCGCTCCTTTCCCAGATCGCGCTGACCTATCTGAGCAAAGGCGGCACCGAGGTCATAGAGGCCGATATGGGCTACGGCGACATTTCGGGTGATGCCGAGAACTACCAGGAAGCCGGACTCGACGTGAACATCGTCCGCACGCCCATGAAGGACTACAGGCACGACCTGGACGCCATGCTTGCGGCGATCACGCCGAAGACGTCCGTGGTGGTCATCACCAATCCGAACAACCCTACCGGCACGCTGCTCTCCTTCGAAGAGACGGAGAAATTCGTTGCCGCCGTGCCCGAGAACGTGCTCGTGGTCATCGACGAGGCCTACATTCATTTCGTCCGGGACCCGCAGTATCAGACCGCCGTGTCGCTGACCCAGAAGTACGACAACGTGATCGTCACCCGCACCTTTTCCAAGGTCTTCGGCATGCCGGGCATGCGCCTCGGTTACGGGATCTGCAGCCAGGCCATCCAGGAGAAGCTGCGGTTTTACAGCACGGGCCGGGCCAACGCCCTGGCCTACGCCGCGGGCGAGGCGTCTCTCAAGGACCGGAACCACTACAACCGCTCCCGGGCGGTCGTTCAGCATTTCCGGGACCGGCTCGAAGACGAATTCACGAAGATGGGGCTGGAGTACATCCCGTCCGAAAGCAATTTCATGATGGTCGACCTGGGCAAGCCGTCGATGAACATCATGCGGGCGATGTTCCAGAAAGGCGTTATGGTGACGAACCGGCGCAGGCAGCAGATGCCCACGTGGATCCGCGTATCCTCCGGCGACGAGCGGGAAACGGAAGTCTTCCTCAACGTGCTGAAAGAAGCGCTGGGCAAGACCAGCTAGCAGCACGGGGCCGCCCATGTCGCTCATACGCCTGCCCCTGATCGTTACCTGGGGCCTGGTCGTCCTGTGGTTCCTGCTGGACGTCACGAACCTCGCTGCGGGCGGCCCCTTCAATATCAACTGGACCATTCCGGCCGCCGCCGTATGGCTCGCGGTCATCTGTCTCCGTGCGGGCAGGGGTTACGGCGGGTTTCTCTCCGCGGCACTGCTCTATACGGCGGGCGTCCGCCTGCTGATCATCCTGCTGGCGATAGTGGGCAAGACGGCGGGGCTCGGTGGCGAGTATTTCACCTGGGGCCGCAACGTCCTCTTCGGACTGGTCATTCCCCACGTCTTCCTGTGGCCGGTGGTCACCTTCATCGTGGGCACGTTGATCTGGCCGGTCCTGGCCCTGGCCATGCGCCGGAGTCAGGTCTCCTATCGAGGCGCTGCCATGGGCGTCGTGGTCATCCTCCTGATCGTCTTCATCGGCCTGCCTTACCTCATCTCGACCCTGTACACCGGCAGCGTGGGTCCCCGGCGCACGGCACAGCGTACCCCCGCGGACCACAGTCTGGCATACGAGGACGTGACGCTGACCACGTCCGATGGCCTGAACCTGGCCGCCTGGTACATCCCGAACGACGCCGGCCGGGGTACGGTCATCTACTGCCACGGCCACACCAACCATCGTGGCCAGATGCTTGACCAGGCCGCTTTTCTGCACGAAAACGGGTTCAGGGGGATGCTGTTCGACTTCCGCCGCCACGGGGACAGTGAAGGCGACCTGACCACGTTCGGATACTATGAGTGGCGCGACGTGCAGGCGGCCGTAAGGTACGCGATCGACGAACGGGGCGAGGAGGGACCGGTCATCCTGTGGGGGATCTCCATGGGTGCCGCCACCGCGCTGTTCACGACGTCGGAAGTATCCGGGATCGACGCCGTCATCGCCGAGAGCAGTTTCTACGCCGCCTCCGAAACGCTTCGAAGCGACCTGAACCGGATGTTCGGCCTTCCCACGGTGCCCTTCGGGTTTCTGACGGGTACGATCACGGAACTCCGCGTGGGCATCAAGATCGATGACCTGGACATCGGCCGCGCGGTGTCCGGACTGGAAGACACGTCCGTGCTCCTGGTGGGCGGTTCGGCGGACCGGCGCATGCCGCTTTCGAACAACGAGCGGTTGTTCGAGCAGATCCCCGGCGCCGGCAAGGAGATCTACGTGGCCGACGGCGCGACCCACGGCGACATCTGGGAAATGGACCGGCAAGCGTACGCGGAGAAAGTGCTGGCCTTCCTGGAGAAGTCGGGGTTTACCGCTGACCGGGAATCGCCGGCCGAAGGCGGGGATTCCGATGACCTGGAGTCGCCGGCGGGAGACGATACCGAAGACTCGGACTCGCCGGCCGGAGGCGGGGCTTCCGATGACACCCGCTAGCGCGCGCAAAGGGGTACTGGCGTGAAAGATCCCGTTTTTCAATCCCTGTCGACCTACCGGGAGTATCCGCCCGAAGAGATGAAGCAGCGGGCCGAAGCGTTCTACCGGGAGCTTCGACGACGGAGAACGGTCCGCGATTTCTCGGACCGGCCCGTGCCGAAGCAGGTCATCGATCACTGCCTGCTGGCGGCCGGTACGGCGCCCAGCGGCGCGAACATGCAACCGTGGCATTTCGCCGCGGTGTCCGACCCGGAGATCAAGGCGAAGATCCGGGTCGCCGCCGAGCAGGAGGAACAGCAGTTCTACCGCGAGAAAGCGCCACAGGAATGGCTCGACGCCCTGGCACCCCTGGGTACCGACGAACACAAGCCCTTTCTGGAAACGGCGCCGTGGCTGATCGCGATCTTCGTGCAGCGCCACGGCGTGCTGCCCGACGGCCGGAGCGTCAAGCACTACTACGCCGTGGAATCGGTGGGCATCGCCACGGGCATGCTGATCGCGGCGGTACACCAGGCTGGCCTGGCGTCGCTTACCCACACACCCAGCCCCATGAACTTCCTGAACCGCCTGCTGGGCAGGCCGGCCAACGAACGGCCCTTCCTGCTCCTGGTCGTGGGCCATCCGGCGGAGGACGCGAAAGTGCCGGTCATCACGAAGAAACCGCTGGAAGACATCGCCACGTTTATTTGAAGCGCGGCGCGGGCGGGGCGCGGCGCGGGCGCGGCGCGGGCCGGGCTCCAAGCGCGTCCGGGCAAAATCAGATTGGACCAAAGGGACATTCGTTAAAGGAGGATGAATGCGCGGGTCGATCGTACCGGTGGTTACACCCTTCAAGAACGGGTCGCTGGACCTGGACGGCCTGGCTGGCCTGGTCGAATGGCAGATCAGCAGCGGGTCCCATGGCGTGTCGGTGCAGGGAACGACGGGCGAACCGGGTTCGCTGTCCCTCGAAGAGCGAAAGGAAGTGATCCGTGCCGCGGCCGCGGCCGTGGACGGAAGGGTACCCTTCGTACCGGGCAGCGCATCCACCAACCACGAGGAGTCCGTCGAGCTTTCCCGCTTCGCCCAGGCGAACGGCGCCGACGCCCTGCTCTTCATCGCGCCGTACTACAGCCGGCCGGGGCAGGAAGGGATCTTCCGTCATTTCGACGCGCTTGCCAAATGTGTGGACCTGCCGGTCATCCTGTACAACATCCCCGGTCGCACGGCCGTCAACATCGAGATCGATACCGTGGCGCGTCTGAAGGAGGCCAACGACAATCTCATCGGCGTCAAGGAGTCGAACAAGGATTTCGAGCACATCAACCGGCTCCTGCACCGCATGGGCCGGGACTTCCTCGTGTACTCGGGGATCGAACTGCTCTGCTATCCCATTCTGGCCATCGGCGGGGCGGGGTTCGTGAGCGCCACGGGCAACCTGATGCCGGCGGAAGTGGCGCGGCTGTACGACCTGGTCCAGGAGGGCAAGTGGCTGGAGGCGCGCGAACTCCATTACCACATGATGACGCTCAACGACGCCGTGTTCATGGAGATCAATCCCGTGCCGGTCAAGACGGCCCTGGGCATGATGGGCAAGATCAGTCCCGAGGTCAGGCTGCCCCTGGCCCCGTTGTCGGAACCGAACCGCGAGAAGCTGCGCGGGATCCTGGCGGACTACGGACTGATCGGCTAGCCGGTCAAAGCCGCTGCCGGTCGTGGCCGCTTGCCGGCCGGTCACATTTATGTCGAATACTCCCTACCGACTGCATTACAACGAGAACCCGCTCGGTCCGTCCCCGCTGGTGATGGACCGGATCAGGGCTCATCTGGCCGGACTCAGCCTCTATCCGCCCAGGGACGATGAAGCGCTGAGAAACCGCCTCGCGGCGTTTTATGGCAGGGGCGTAACGCCGGCCCACCTGTTCTCGACCTACAGCGGATCCGAAGCCCTGGACCTCATCGCCCGGGTCTACCTGGCGTCCGGCGACGAGGTCATCGTATGCGGGCCCACGTTTCACGTATACGAACGGACGGCCGCGTGGCAGGATGCGAAAGTCGTCGACGTACCCCTGGACCCCGAAGATTTCAGCGTCCGGGTGGACGCGGTCATGGAGGCGGTGACGGCCCGGACGCGCCTGGTCTACCTGGGCAATCCCAACAATCCGACGGGCTCCATCGTTACCCGGGACGACATGGACCGGCTTTACCGGGGCCTGCCCGGTGGCGTGACCCTGGTTTCCGACGAGGTGTACCATCAGTTCGTGACCCGCCCGGACTATCCGGATTCGCCCGCCGATGCCGTGGCCGGGCGCAACGTGATCGTCCTACACTCTTTTTCGAAGGTCTACGGGCTGGCCGGCCTTCGCGTCGGCGTGGTCATATCCCGTCCCGACATCGTCGAACGCCTGGCGGGACTTCGCCGGACCTTTCACCTGGGTTCGCTCGAGATGGAGGCGGCCGTCGCGGCCATCGAGGACCAGGACCACGTCGCGCAATCGGTGGCGCTGGCGGAGCGAGGCAAGAAAACGCTCTACGCGGCCTTCGACCGGCTGGGTGTCGTTTGCTGGCCGAGTGAAGGCAACTTCGTGCTTTTCCGGACGCCGGTCCCCGCCGACGAGCTGACGGCGCGCATGGCCGACCGGGGCATACTCGTGGGATCGGGCAGCCGTTTCGGCCTGACGCACAGCATCCGGGTCAGTGTCGGCCATCCGGAGGCGAACGCGGCCTTCATATCGGCGCTGGAGAGCATCCTGGCCGACCACAGGCAGCCCGTGTAAAGGGAAACGCATGTCGCAATCCGCATTGATCGAACGGGCCGAACGGGTCTTCGTGGGCGGAGGGAACGGAGAATTCCGCCTTCCGCCCGAAGCCAACCTGGTCGTGACCCGCGGCGAGGGCGCAAAGATATACGACACCGCGGGAAAGACGTACATCGACTTTCTCCTGGGTTCCGGTCCAATGATCCTCGGTCACGCCCATCCCGAAGTGGTGGATGCGGTGACCCGCCAGGTCGCGCGCGGGACGACCTTCATGGCCCTCAACGAACCGGCCATCGAGCTGGCCGAACGGGTGGCCGACGCCTCGCCCTGCGGGGAGAAGGTCCGCCTGGTCATCACCGGTTCCGAATCGATGCAGTTCGCCCTGCGGGCGGCCCGGGCCTTCACCGGCCGCGACCGCTGCCTGCGCTTCGAAGGGGGCTGGCACGGGGTGAGCGATGCGGCGCTGCACGGGGCGCGGACGCTGGAGCCCGGCGCCTATCCTGCCACGTTGCCGGACGGCGGCGGTATTCCCCGGAGCTGGTCGGCGGACATGCTCGCCGTGCCCTTCAACGACGTGGAGCGGGCTACCGAAATCGTGGAACGCCACCACGATGAGCTTGCCGCGATCGTCATCGAGCCCCTTCAGCGGTGCATCCTGCCCCGGCCGGGTTTTTTCGAGGCGATGCGGGCACTTTGCGACCAGTACGGCATCGTCCTCATCTTCGACGAGATCGTCACGGGTTTCCGCATGGCCTGGGGCGGGGCGCAGGAACGCTACGGCGTGACCGCGGACCTGGCTACCTACGGAAAGACGATCAGCGGCGGCTATCCCCTGGCCGCCATGTGCGGACGGGCCGACGTGATGGACGTCATGAACGGCTGGCGACCGGCGGACGATCCGAAGCGGGTCATCGCCTCCGGCACCTTCAACGGCTATCCCGTGGGCGCCGTCGCCGGGCTGGCCACCCTCGACGTGCTGGAACGTCCCGGGACCTACGAACGGCTCTTTGCCATGGGCGACCGCATCACCCGGGAGATCACGGCCATGGGCGCGCGGCATTCGGTCCCCCTGCTCGTCGGCGGCGAAGGCCCCGTGCTCCAGGTGCTGTTCACCGACGAACGGGAGATCGTCGACTACGGTTCCATGTTCCGTGCCGACAAGCAGAAGGCCTATGTCTTCGGCGTCGAGATGATCAAGCGGGGGCTCTTCGTCAGTCCCTACGAGAAGATCTACCTGTCCCTCGTGCACACGGACGGCCACATCGACCGGCTTCTCGAGTCGGCGGAAGAGGTGCTGCGGGACGTGATCGCTAAAATGGACTGAACGGAAGGAGCAAAGCCATGAAAAACGTCCTCCTCCTGGGCGCCTCCGGCAATATCGCGCCATTCATCATCCCCGGCCTCGAAAAACACTACAATCTGAGCCTGGCCGATATCCGTCCCCATCCCGGCGGAAAGGCCACCATGCACGTGGACATGGGCGATTACGGGCAGGTGCTTGAAGCCGCCCGCGGCATGGACGCGATCATGAACTGGACCGTGGTCCGACAGGACCCCGTGGCGAGTTTCGCCGTGTCCGTCCGGGGCGCCTGGCACGTGATGAAGGCCGCGGCGGAGCTCGGTATCGAGAAGGTCCTGCACACGGGGCCGGAGATTATCATCCCCGGCTACCTCCACGACCACGACATCGGCGACGTGCCCCAGGCGCCGGGCACGGCGTACTACATGCTGACCAAGCACCTGGCCATGGAGATCTGCAAAATTTACGCCCGCAAGTACCGTATACACACCGTGTGCTACCAGTTCAACGGACTGGGCCCGATGCCCGAAGAGCCGGTCAGAAATGCCGACCATCCGCCCTTCACCATCGTCTACGACGACCTGGTGGAGGCCTGCCGGCTGGCCCTGGAGATCGAGGAGGTGCCGGACTACTTTCAGGCCTTCAACATGGGCAGCTACCTGCAGCAGGGCAAGTACACCATCGACAAAGCCCGGCGCATCCTCGGCTACGAACCCCGGACCAATCCCCAGCGGTTCTACCGGCGGCCGGTGGCGGCAGGATGAAGATCACGCGGTTCGAGGTCATTCCCCTGAAGCAGCGCGGCCTGCTGCTCAAGGTGCATACCGATTCGGAACTCGTGGGCTACGGGTCTCCCATGAACTACGAGCACGGCCGGACGGTCACCCGGGCCATCCATGACATGGAGGACTATCTCCGCGGCCGCGACCCCCGGCAGATCGAGGACCACTGGCAGACACTCTTTCGTTCGAGTTACAGCCGCCAGATGCCTATCCTGCTCTCCGCGCTGAGCGGTATCGAACACGCCTGTCTCGATATCCTCGGCAAGTCGCTGGACGTGCCGGTGTGGCGACTGCTGGGCGGTTCCTGCCGGGATCGCGTCCGGGTCTACGCGTCCGTCGGCGGTCCGTCGCCGGAAGCCTACGCGAAGCACGCCCGGGCGCGGGTAGCGGAAGGGTACACCGCGCTCAAGTGCACCCCGTTTCCCGATCCGGTGCGTTACGTGGATACGCCGGCGGCCATGGAGCGCATCGTCGCCCGCGTCGCCACGATCCGCGAGGCCGTGGGACCGGAGATCGACGTGGCCGTGGATTTCCACCGGGCGGTCAGTCCGGCCATGGCCAGACGCCTGCTGAAGGAACTGGAACCCCTTAAGCCGATGTTCGTGGAGGAACCCGCCCATCCGGAGAACGTCGACGCCCTGCTCGAGATCACCCGCTGCACCACCATCCCCATCGCCACCGGCGAGCGGAACACGACCCGCTGGGGGTTCCGGGAACTGGTGGAGAAGAAGGCCGCCGCGATTCTCCAGCCCGACGTGCGCCACTGCGGGGGTATCCTGGAGATGAAGAAGGTCGCGGCCCTGGCCGAGGTTCACTACGTGGCCATGGCGCCCCACTCCGCCGCCGATCCGGTGGGCGTGGCCGCGTCCCTGCAGGCCATGGCCGGCACGCCCAATTTCCTGATCCAGGAATACGGCGGCGGTGGCGGCGATACGCTCTTTACCCGGCCCCTGGTGTTCAAGGACGGTTTCGTCGAGCTGCCGCAGGGGCCCGGACTGGGCATCGAGATCTCGGAGGAAGGCCTCGCGGCCAACACGGCCGTGTCCTGGCCGCTCCGCAACATGCGCCGCGATCCGGACGATCGGTCCTATTCCGACATCTGAAACCGGGACGAAGGTATATGCCAGGTGCGATCAGTCTATTGACTTCAACGCTGCTTTGCGGATTCATGTTGTTGGCGTGTGCATCGGAATCGGATCCTTCGGCGTCGACCGCGGACACTGAAGGCCGCGATGGAGTAGTTCAGGCCGCGGCCACGTCCACCGCCGCCGCCGACACGGCCTGGACGCCGCCGCAGCCCCGCTCCGTCCATGAGCGGCAGCGGGAGCGGACACGCATGGTCGAGGTGGTCCTGGGCAAGTCGCCCATGGTCACGGATGGCGCCGTAATCCGGGCCATGATGGACGCACCCCGCCACGTGTTCGTCCACGAGCAGACGCGGCGCATCGCCTACGACGACACGCCTCTGCCCATCGGCCTCGGGCAGACCATCTCCCAGCCCTACATCGTGGCGTACATGACCGAGTTACTCGAAATCGATCCGGCTTCAAAGGTACTGGAGATCGGTACCGGTTCGGGTTACCAGGCCGCCGTGCTTGCCCACATTACGCCCCACGTGTATACCATGGAGATCATCGAACCTCTGCTGGACCGGGCCCGCGGACTGCTCGCCGAGGAGGGGTACGACACCGTTCAGACGCGTCACGGAGACGGTTATTACGGGTGGCCGGAGGCGGGGCCCTACGACGCCATCATCGTCACCTGCGCGGCCGGACACCTGCCGCCGCTCCTGTGGTCCCAGCTCAAGCCCGGCGGCCGGATCGTCATACCCATCGGCGAGATGACGGGTGTGCAGCGGCTCGTCGTGGTCCGCAAGACGGCGGACGGAGAGCGCTCCTCCCGCACTGTGATGCCCGTTCGCTTCGTGCCCATGACCGGCCGGGTCGAACAGTGACGTCCCGAACCGAAAACACGGATACGCCCGGGGGTTTTCCGGCGGGTTACCTCGTACGGGCTGCCGGCCTGGTCTCCTGCGGGGTCATCGCCTTCGAGATCGGGCTCATACGCGTCCTGCAGTACGCGAGCTGGTACCATTTCGCCTTCCTCGTCATCACCATCGCGCTCCTCGGCTTCGGCATGAGCGGCGCCATCCTGTCGCTGTGGCGCGGTTACCTACTGCGGCACCGGCATACGGCCCTTCCGGTACTGGCCCTGCTCACGGCCCTCTCCATCCCCCTCATGCTCCAGGCCGCGCAGCTCCTTCCCGTGACCGGCCGTTTCCTGCCCGGCCTCGTCGTGGGGCAGCTGGCCTGGTGGGCCGGATACTGGGCCCTGCTGACCGTCCCCTTCGCCCTGGGCGCTACCGCCATCGGACTGGCGCTGATGTCTGCCGGGCAGCGGCTGACCGCGGTCTACGCGTCGAACCTCATCGGCAGCGCGTCCGGCGCGGTCGGCGTGACCATCGTCATGTACTTCGTGGAACCCGCGTGGCTGGGCTACGTGACCGGGGCCGTGGTCCTGGCCGCGGCATACCGAGGCGACCGGCGGGCGGTGAGCGCCGGACCGATATCCGCGAGTGTGCTGACCGTGCTCGCCGTGCTTGCCGTACTTGCCGGCGCGTTGCTGGCGTTGCTTTATCCCCCTTCCATCCGTGTAGATGGCGACAAGTACCTGGCCTATGTGGACCGCCTGGAAGCGGACGGTCAGGCCGAGCAACTGGCCCGTGCCGTCGGCCCGTCGGGGGTCGTGGAGGCCTTCGGCAGCGATGCCTTTCACGATATGGCCTTCATGACCGACGAGCGTGTGCCGCCGTCTATGGCGTCGATCGTCGTGGACGGTCACCGCGCCGGCTCCCTGTTGCGCATCGACCGGCCGGAACAGGCGGAGGTGCTGGACGGCACGCTCATGGCCCTGCCCTATGGCCTGGTCCCCTCCAATCCCAGGGTACTGCTGCTGGACGAGGTCGGAGGCGGCAACATCTGGCTGGCCCGGCGGCACGGCGCGGCCGCGGTCGACGTCGTGCAATCGAACCGGGTGTTGTCGAACCTTCTGACCGGTCCTCTGCAGGACGAAGGCGGCATGGTGTTCGGCCTGCCGGGCGTCGCGCTCCATTCGGTGGAATCCCGGGCCTTCCTCGAAGGGACGCGGGGTTCCTTCGATCTCATCCAGCTGGCGGGCATGGAATCCTGGTCGGCGGCCGCGGGCGGCCTGGAAGGGCTGAACCAGGACCAACTCATGACGGTGGAGGGCGTGGCGGCCGCCCTGCGACTGCTGTCACCGGACGGCATCCTCCACGTGTCCCGCGGGATACAGCTGCCGCCCCGGGACAACGCCAAGATCGCGGCGACGGTCATTGCCGCCCTCGAACAGTCGGGGATTGCACGGCCCACCTGGCCGGTCCGACCCGGTGCGCACATCGCCATGGTCCGGGATTTCCTGGGCGTCTGCACCATGGTCCGGCCAAGACCCTGGCAGCCAGGGGAGATCCGACGGCTGCGGGACCGGGCCGCGGAGCGGAACCTGACCTCGGTGTACTTCGAAGGGATAACGACCGGCGAACTGAACCGTCCCGACGAACTGCCCGGACCACCAGGTGAAGACGGTGACTACCTGTACCACGTGATGCGCAGTCTGTTGTCCGGGGATCCGGACGAAACCGCCCGGTTCTTCGACGAGTGGCCCTTCGAAGTCCGGCCGGCCACCGACGACCGCCCCTTCTTCGGCAATTTCGGGAAGCTCGGCGCCCTGCCCGATTTCCGGCGGGCCTATGGTGCGGGGTGGCTGCTGCGGTCGGAACTGGCCTTTCTCTTCGTCCTGTCCACCGCCGTCATCGTCACGTGCGCGGGCCTGGTGCTGACGCTGTTGCCCTTCGTTTTCCGCGCCGACATCCGAAGGGCGTCCGGACGGTCGGTCGCCGCCGTGTACTTCCTGGCCATCGGGCTGGCCTACCTGGTGCTGGAAATCGCTTTTCTTTCGGGCATCCAGCGCCTGCTGGGCGATCCCGTGATCGGCGGCGCGGCCACCGTGGGGGGCTTTCTGTTCTGCTCGGGCCTGGGCAGCCTTGCAGCGAATCGCATCGCCGCGTTACCCGGCGTCTCGCTGGGCAGGCTCGCCCTGGTGCCGGCGGTACTGGCCATACCCGTATTCACGGGCCTGGTCCTCCTTGCGCTGTTCGGAGGCGCCTGGCCGCTGGGCATCCGACTCGCAGCGGTACTCGTCCTCATCACACCTCTGGCCTTCACCATGGGGCTGCCCTTCCCGCTGGGGCTGCGATGGTTCGGGGCGCGGTCCGCCGCGCTAGTGCCCTGGGCCTGGGGCGTGAACGGCTGCGCTTCCGTCCTGGCCTCGCCGCTGGCCATGATCATCGCCATGCAGTGGGGATTCGTGCTCACGGTATCGGTGGCGGCGGCCTGCTATGTCGCCGCGGCGTGCGCGGCGGTTTGGAGCGGAGCGAGACATTGATCGCATTCCTGCAATCACTCTAGGGAGACAGAAACTTCCATGCAAAGAACCGAGGACGGAGGCCGCCGGTTTTCCGCGACGGACCTGGTCAACTACCTGGGCTGCCGCCACGCGACCTATCTCGATATGCGGAGCCTGGAGGAAGATCTCGAGAAGTCGGAAGACGATGACACGATGCGGTTGTTGCAGCGCAAGGGCCTGGAACACGAGAAAGCCTACCTGGAACGGCTGCGGAGCGAAGGCCGGGACATTGTCGAGATAGACCGGGACGGATCGCTTCAGGACCGGGCGGCCGCGACCCGGTCGGCCATGTCGCGTGGCGAGGACGTCATCTTCCAGGCAGTGCTCCACCGGGAACCCTGGCGCGGTGACGCCGATTTCCTGATCCGCTGTCCCCGGCCTTCCGCGCTCGGAGACTACAGCTACGAGGTACTGGATACCAAGCTCGCCAAAAAGGCAGCGCCGAGACACCTCATTCAACTCTGCGTATATACCGACCTGCTGGAAAGTCTGCAGGAACGGCGGCCCGAATACATGTACCTGCTGCAGGGAGACGGGACGGAAGCGTGTTTCAAGGTGGATGATTTCTTCTACTACTACGCCCTGGCGCGCCAGCGCTTCGAAGCGTGGGTCGCGGAGCCTCCCGCCGATACGAATCCCGATCCCTGCTCGCATTGCAAATATTGTCACTGGCGTGATCTCTGCGCCCGTCGCTGGGAGGACGACGACCATCTGTCCCGTGTGGCCAATATCCGCAAGACCCAGATCGCCGCGCTGAGAAACGCCGGCATCAACACGTTGTTCGATCTCGCTCATCTGGATGCCGACCGGCAAATCGAGGACACGAGTGAGGAGGGTCTCGCACGGCTTCGCGCCCAGGCCGCATTGCAGTACGAAAAGACGAAGACGGGAAAGGACGCTTGGGAACGGCTCGACTACGACGAAGGGAAGGGACTGTCGCGGATGCCCGAGCCTGACCGGGGCGATCTGTTCTTCGACATGGAAGGCGATCCGCTGTATCCGGGCGGGTTGGAATACCTCTTCGGTGCGGTCACCGTGACGGATGGCCGTCCGGCCTTCAAGGCTTTCTGGGCCCATGACCACGTGGAGGAGAAGAAGGCGTTTGAGGAATTCATGGCCTTTCTGGACGCGCATCTGCTGCGGTATCCCGCGGCCTATATCTATCACTACAACCACTATGAGACCACGGCCCTGAAACGGCTGGCGGGCCGCTACGGCACCTGCGAGGAACAACTCGACAACCTGCTGCGCCGGAATCGGTTTGTCGACCTCTACCTGGTCGTGCGGGAGAGTATCCGCACCTCCGAGCCGCGTTACTCGCTGAAGAACCTCGAGACTTTTTACATGCGACGCGGCGGTGAGGTGGCGACGGCCGCAGAGAGCGTCGTCGTATACAACCTCTGGCAGGAGACCGGCAATGACGATCTCCTGCGACAAATCGCCGAGTACAACGAGGAAGACTGCGTTTCCACGTGGAAGCTGCGCGACTGGCTGGTGTCCCTCCGCCCTCCCCATGCGTCCTGGTTCCGCGGGCACGAAAACGACGGAGACGAAAGCGGCGGGCACGAAAACGGCGGAGACGATAGCGCAGGGGAGTCCGCTGCGGCGCCGCCGGCGACGCCCGCGCGCAAGGAATGGGAGATCGAGTACGAGGAATGCCAGCGCAGGCTGGGCGTCTTCGACGAGGACCCCCCGGAAGACGGCAGGCGGGTCGCGGACCTGCTGGAATTCCATAACCGGGAAGCCAAGCCCGAATGGTGGGCCGCCTTCGAACGCCGCGACAAGACGACAGATGAACTCATCGAGGACGTGGAGTGTCTGGGGGGATTGGAAAAGTCGGGGGAGCCACCCGTACAGGACAAGAAATCGATGGTATACACTTTCGGGTTCCCGCCCCAGGACTTCAAGCTCAAGGTCGGCGACCAGGTCGCGAATGCGCAGACCATGGACAGGGCCGGCACGATTCAGGAAATCGACGAATCGAAAGGGACCGTACAGGTCAGGCAGGGACCGAGCGTCCAGCCATTGCCTGCGGGTGCTTCGATCGGCCCCGGCGGACCGGTAGACGCGAAGGTCATCCGGGCGGGGATCTACCGCCATGCGGATCGGTTCATCCGTGACGCGAAGACCCGGCGGGCTGCCACGGATCTGCTGCGCCGGGCGGTCCCGCGGATCAAGGGGCGCACCCCGGGCTCGCCGATCGTCGAGTCCGGCCGCGAAGGGATAGGCGGCTATCTGGATGCCGTGGAGCATCTTGACGACAGCTATCTCTTCATCCAGGGACCGCCCGGCGCCGGAAAGACCTACACGAGTGGTCATCTCATCGTCGCGCTGATCGAGAGGGGTCATACAGTCGGCATCACGTCCAACGCCCACCAGGCCATCCACAACTTGCTGGACATGGTCGTTGAGGTGGCGCGGGAAAGGGGTGTGTCATTCCGGGGCGTCAAGAAGAGCAGCGGGGGTAACCCGGACAGCGTTTACAAAGGTGAATTCGTGACGAATGTCGACAAAACAGGGGACATCAGACGCGATGCGGACCTCTACGCCGGGACGGCATGGCTGTTTTCCGACCCACGCCTCGTCGACCGCCTGGACTACCTCTTCATCGACGAAGCGGGACAGGTGTCTACCGCCAACGTCGTGGGCATGTCGACGTCGACCAGTAACATTGTCCTGGTGGGCGACCAGATGCAGCTGGGCCAACCCATGAAAGGCACCCATCCAGGCGAGGCCGGCATGTCGGTCCTGGAATACCTTCTGCAGGACAGGGACACCATACCACCCGACCGCGGGATCTTCCTCGGGACGACCTGGCGCCTCAAGCCGAGTATTTGCCGGTTCGTTTCCGACGCCTTCTACGAGGGAAGGCTGGGGAACCATCCCGAGACCGCGAGGCGCAGGCTGTTGCTGGAAAAAACGGAACTTCCCGAAGAGGGCATCGTCATGATCGCGGCGGACCACGGAGGATGCTCCCAGAAGAGCGTGGCGGAAGGCCAAGTCGTCAGGGCCTGCTACGAAGAGCTGCTGGGGCAAACATTTGCGGACGACCGCGGCCGGACCCGTACGCTGACCAGGGCGGACATCCTGGTGGTCTCGCCCTATAACGTGCAGGTCAACCACCTGCGCTCGGTGTTGCCCGAGGGCGCGCGGGTGGGCACGGTGGACAAGTTTCAGGGGCAGGAGGCGCCCGTGGTGCTCGTCTCCATGGTGACGTCCACAGCCGAGGACCTGCCCAGGCACATGGAGTTCCTGTACAGCCGGAACCGGCTCAACGTGGCCGTCTCCCGGGCGCAGTGCCTGGCCATCGTCGTCCTCAATCCACGGTTGCTGGAGGCCCCGTGCCGGACGGTGGAACAGATGCGTCTGGTCAACGTGTTTTGCCGGCTGGAGCAATACGCCTACGGGCTGGGTTGACGACCGCTTTAGCGCACCCGGCCGATGACGGCGGTCTGGTCGTCGAACTGTTCCACGCCGAGGGAGAAGTCGCGGACGGAGGCGAGGATCCGCTCCAGGATCTCCTCGCTGGACCGGTCGCGGTTACGCGAAAGGACCCCGCGAAGGCGGGCTTCCCCGAAGTCCTCGTCCTCTCGGTTGAGCGCATCCGTAATGCCGTCGGTATAGACCGCGAAGAGATCCCCCGGATCGACAATGACGGAGGAATCTTCGTATTCCGCTTCCGGAAACAACCCGATGGGGTAACCGCCGCTTTCGAGCAACGAGACATCGTCGCTGCCGTTGCGCAAGAGAAGTGGGGGATTGTGCCCGGCGCAGCAGTAATTGAGCCGGGCCGTCTCCATGTGGTACGAGCAGATGAATACGGTGGCGAAGCGTTCCGGCGCCGTGCTGTGGCACAGGTAGACGTTGAGGCGGGACATCAGCCTGGACAACCGGTCCGGGCTTCCTTCCAGCGCGGGGTCCAGCGCCTGGGACCGCAGCGACGCCTGCAGACCGGCCATCATGAGCGCCGCCGATATGCCCTTGCCCGAGATGTCGCCGACCACGATATCCAGCACTCGATCCCGGTGTTCGATGAAGTCGTAGTAGTCTCCGCTGACTGTGCGGGCGGGGATCCAGGCGCCGGCCAGTTCGAGGGGACCCCGCTGCGGCGGCATGTTGGGTATGAAACGGGCCTGCACCTCCCGTGCCATGGAAAGTTCCGTTTCGATACGCTCCTTTTCTCTTTCTTCATTCATCAGCATCTCGATGCTATGCGCCATGGTGTTGAAGGAGCGGCCGAGTTCGCCCAGCTGATCCCGCGCCTTTTCTTCCACGCGGAAGTCCGTCCTGCCGGCGCGGATGGCTTCCGTGCCCTCGTACAGCCCGTGCACCGCCGTGGTAATCCGCCGCGAGATGAGCAGCCCGATCATGAAGGAGATCAGCTCGAAGCAGACGAATACCGAACACAGGACGATGACGACGACAAACAGTGGAGGAAAACCGGACAGCAGCATGTCGCCGGTGACGGTCGCTTCGAAAATGTGTGCCGGATCGAGATCCAGGCCCAGTATCGCCATGGTCTGCGCCCCTGAATTCCAGGACCGGACGGCGAACGAGGCGGCCCAGGGTACATGAAGCTCCCCCCAGAGCGGCAACCGGGACCTTTCCACTTCCGAAGGTGCAGACTCATAGACGGTGACGTCTTCGAAATCGCCCGGTCCCGACCGAAACGCGACCTGCGTGCCGAGATCTTCCCAGATCTTCGTCCGGTATTCCTCCCCCAGCGGCTTGTAGGAGAGGACGTACAGGTTCCGTCCGCGGAACTCGATCGTGGTGCCGGCGCGAAAGGACAGCGCGGAGAGGCCGTCGGACAGGCTGTCGTAGACTACGTCGGCGAAGTGGTCTTCCCGGAGCAGCCAGTCCGGGTGGGGTTCGGGTGTATCGAATGGGAGCGATGCAAGTACCGGACGGCCATCCTCGAATACGCTGATCGACAGGCCGGTAAGGTCCGGATTATCCCGCAAGATCTCGTCCACGATCCCGGCGTAAGGCGGTCTGTCTTCCGAAGCCGTCCTCAGCAGGGCCAGCTGCATATCGACCGGTATGTGATCGAGCCGGTCGACGGTTTCTTCGATATGGCGGGTGACCAGGTTGGTGCCCAGGGTGCCGATCCAGAGCCATCCGACGAGTATGCTGATCGAAGTAGCGATACACAGGGGAGCGATGCCGGCGAAGAGGAAAACGACGATAATGCGATTTCGGACTTTCCACAGCAGATGGTCCCGCAGCCACGAAAAGACCTTCCACGTGTAGTAGAAAATGCCGGCGGCCAGCAGGGCGATCGCGGGCCAACCGAGCCAGGTGACCACACCCTGCCAGGTGCCCAGGACCAGGAAGACCCCGGCCGCCATGACCAGTCCCGCATAGATGCAGCGCTTCGTCCAGGTATCCGGGGCCAGCCGCGTCAGCGCCCGGAGGATGGCGGACCCGAATCGTGCGGCCTTGCGTGCAGCTGTGCGTGCGGCGCGCTTCATGTGAAGGTACTCCAGGGGGTTGGTTCGGCGGGCGCCCATGCACATTGCCGCAGCGGGTCGCCGAGCGTCGGTCGGCCGGGACAGCCCGGACAGCCCGGTCGGCCCGGACAGCCGGGCCGGCGCGGACAGCCCGGCCGGCCGAACCAACGGAAAGTCGTCAGTGCCGGTCCACCCGGGGCTCGATGGGCAGTGCGCGAAATTCACGGATCAAGCCGGCCAGTTCCTCCGAGGCCGCGCGGTAGAGTTCCTCGCCCTTCTCCACGGTGGCGACGGTGGCGTCGCCGATGACGCCGGAATCGGAGATCCGGGACCACTGGTCCATCATGCGCAGGGGCGAAGCGCCCTTGCCGCGGATCCAGCCGCGCCAGTAGTACTTCGACACGGGGATCTTCACCTCGCGCACCGCCTTGTCCATCTGGATCGCGTCGTCGTTGAGGTAGCGGTAGACCGAGGTCTCGATCTCGTCGGCGTGGGACTGGAGCTCGGAGTCGCCGATTTCCCAGAGTTTCGACTGGGCTACGCTCCACCAGTTGAGCGTCCCGCAGTGGGCGTCCGTCTCGATGACCGTCCGTCGCGAGGCCGTCTCCAGGATAGTGGCGTTGGAACCGTGGCCGTTGACGATGAGTATCTTGCGGAAACCGTGGTGGGCCACGCTCCGGGTGATGTCCACAACAAAGTCCTGCAGGTGGTCGTCCCGCACCGTGATCGTCCCCGGGAAGTCCATGTGGTGGTCCTCGAACCCATAGGGCAGGGCCGGCAGGATCAGCACTTCGTCCGGGATGAGCTTCGCGGCGCCTTCGCACACGCTGCTCACCAGGAAGGTGTCCACGTCCAGGGGCATGTGGTAGCCGTGGTCCTCCGTGGACCCGACGGGCAGGATGACGGCAGGCTGGTCCTCGACCTTCTCCTTCAGTTCGACCCAGGTGTAGTGATCGTAGCGGTAGGGCAGGCGTGGACCCTTCATCTGTGCTCCTTAGACGGTGTGGCGAAGCGCTCAGTTTACATGCGCGGCATGACTTCGTGGACGAAGAGGTCCATGCTGCGAAGCCAGGATTCCTTGTCGTCCCAGTCGTACCCCATGAGGATCAGCGTGCCGAAATCGCCGGTCTCCTCCCGCATCAGGTCCAGCCGCCGGACCACCTCGTCCACGTCGCCGTGGATGATCTGTTCCGTCATCAGGTAGTCCAGGTTGCACTCCGCGTCGGGCATGTCCGGGTCCCGCTTCAGCATCTTCCGCCCCAGACCCTGGTCGAAGAGGCCGCCGAGGTATTCGAAGCCCCGTCCCAGGGAATTGTTGCGTACTTTCGCCGCCGCATCTTCCTTGCTGTCGGCCAGGAAGATGCTGCGGCAGATGCGCCAGTCCTTCCGGTCGGGCGTCCGTCCGGCGCCCAGGGCCGCCTGTTCGTACACCCGCCAGTTGTCGGCGACGACATTACTCGTGGAAATGTTGGCGCTGATGGGAAACCAGCCCTTTTCTCCCGCCAGCTTCATGGTGGAAGAGTTCATGCTCATCCCAGGGGCGCAGATGGGGGGATGGGGTTGCTGCAGCGGCTTGTGGATATACCCGATCAGCGTGTCGTGATCCACGTTTTCTTCGAGGTCGATCTCCCAGAAGCGGCCCTTCAGATGATAGGGCGGATCCTGGCTCCAGATCTGCAGGATCATCTCGGCCGATTCGACGGCCATGGCGCTGTTGAGTTTCGGATCGATCTTGTAAAGTTCCAGGTCGGAGGTCACGCTGCCCGGGCCGAAGCACAGGTTGAGCCGACCGTGGGAAAGCTGGTCCATGAAGGCCAGCCGGCTGGCCACGTGGGCTGGATGGTGATAGGGCAGGCAAGTGGGCGCGGTGCCGAGCCGGATGGAGTGGGTCATGGCCAGGGCCTTTCCGATGAAGGCCTCGGGCAGGACGATGTGCTCGTACTTCATGGTATGGTGCTCGCCGATCCAGAACTCGGTGAATCCCAGTTCCTCGCAGCGCACGATGAGTTCAAGGTCCTCGTCGTGGCATTGCGCCGCCGGCTTCACCGGATCGTGGAAGGGCATGATGAACATGCCGTAGTTCATATTGGACTCCGAAGTGTGGTATTGATCCCCGTTGTATCTACATTGTATACACTAGCCGCCGGTCAATGCTTCGCTCGCGGTATACCCTTCACCCGCAAAATACACAACCCGTGGTAAACACTCAGCCCGCGCACATGCCTGCCAAAAACCGCCAGGTAAACTCAGGCGTAACCCAGCGACCGGTTGAACCTCGGCATGACTTCTTTCGCGAACAGTTCCAGGCTGTTGATCCAGGCCTCCCGGTCGTCCCAGTCGTGGGCGGTCATGATGAACGTGCCGAATTCGCCCGTCTCCTCCATCATGCGGTGCAGCTGCCGCACGCACTCATCGGGATCGCCGGCGATGACCTGCTCGTCCATCATGTAGTCCAGGGTGCATTCGGAGTCCGGCATGTCCAGGTCCCGCTTCCAGAATGCCCGCCCCGGTCCCAGGTCCGTGAGCTTCATGATGTATTCCAGGCACTTGCCCAGGGAATTGTTCCGCGCCCTTTCGCGGGCTTCCTTCGTCGTCTCCGCCACGAAGATGTTGCGGGAGATCTTCCACTTGCGCCGGTCCGGTTCCTGTCCGGCGGTTTGCGCGCCGCTTGCGTAGGTCTCCCAGTGGTTCGCCAGCACGTTCGAGGCGACCATGTGGTGGCTGAAGGGAGAATAGCCTTTCTGGCCCGCGATGCGGGTCCCGGCCGAATCCCGCATGATCACGGGCACGGACAGGGGCGGGTGGGGTTTCTGCAGGGGTTTGAGGTAAACGCCCACCCCCAGGTCCTCCCGGACTTCCCGGCCCACGTGCACCTGCCAGAACCGCCCGTTTATATCGTACGGGGGATCGGTGGTCCATAGCGTCATGATCATCTGGATCGCCTCGCCCACCATGGCGCCGGAGTCCTCGGGCCGGATCCCGAACATCTCCAGGTCGGTCGGAATCGCGCCGGGACCGAAGCAGATGTTCAGCCTGCCGTGGGAGAGATGATCGAGGAAGGCCAGGCGGCCGGCCACGTGGGCGGGATGGTGGTAGGGCAGGCACACGGGCGCGGCACCGAGCCGCATGCGGCTGGTAAGCCCCAGGGCCTTGCCGATGAAAATCTCGGGCATGACGATGTTCTCGTAGCTCGATGAGTGGTGCTCGCCGACCCAGAATTCGCTGAAACCAAGCTCCTCCGATCGCACCAGCAGTTCCATGTCTTCGTCGTAACACTGTCCCGGCGGCTTGGCCGGGTCGTGCACCGGCATGAGGAACATGCCATAGTCGATCATTTCGCGCTCCCTTTTCTTATTGGATTCCGGTTCGGCCTGGTTGCGGCTTGATATCGATACCCGGGCTTCAGCAGTCCCTGACTGCCGCGCATGTCCGCAGTGGTTACAACAGCCTTTTGCGGAGTTTTTCCTCTATGGTTTTCTCCACGAATCCGGCTTCGCACAGGGTGTCGAACCCGCTGCCCGGAAACCGCGCCGCCCATGCATAGACGGCGTTGATCCGCGCTTCGTCGCCGCCGAAGGCGGAGGGTTCGGCCCGTACCGCGTCCAGCGCTTCGATGACGGCGTCCGCCATCCGGTCGTAGAGCCGGTCGGACCAGCCGGCCGCCGGTGTGCCTTCCCCCGGACTGCCGTGCCCCTGGCCGTCGTCCCTGCGCGTCGCCGGTGCATCGTCCCCCGGGCCGCCGTCTGGGCTGCCGCCCCGGCGCGCCTCCTGGTACCACGCCATGGCGTTGAACTGGACTTTCTTAGACCGGGGGTAGAAGGAGCACATCAGGTTCCAGTCGTCGCCTTCCCGTTCCTGGTCGCCCGACGCCCGGAAATCCGATCTCAGGAGGACGGACGGGATGTCGAGCATCTTGGCCATCATGAACTCCACCACCGTGCCCGAGTCCAGGTCCGTCCCGTCGAAGTTGAACAGGCCCAGGTCGCAGGCCATGACCTGCATGAGGTCCTGATTTCGTATGTCGACCATTCGGCCCGTGGCCTGTTCGAGGTCCTGGGGCACCACGCAGGCGTAACGCCCCCCGGACCGGCGATCGATGGCCCCGGCGAGGAGCTCGTTTCCGGCGAGGTGTTTGTGGTCGAAGAGGTCGCCGGCGAAGTATACGGTGTAGGTCGTCATGCGCTGCCGCAGTCCGAAAGGTCCTACGAATCGCGTCCCGTGTGTTTTTTACCGATTTCGGCGGCCTCCAGACCGCAGCCCGAGACCATCACGCCCTCGTCGATTCGGTCGGTCACGTTTTCGGGTGTAGCCCCGTCCAGGAAGGCGACACCGTTGGCCTTGCAGGCCTTCAGCACCGCGGTCCGCGCGGCGATCATCTCCGGCGGGTAGGGCGGATCGTGACCGTCCGGATACCCGAAGGACATGCCCATGTCGCCCGGGCCCCACTCCGCGAAGGCGATGCCGGGCACGGCTAGGCTCTCGTCCACGTTGGCCAGGGCACGCCGGTTCTCGATCTTGAGGCCAAGCATCAGCTCTCCATCCGGGTTCACAGGCCAGACGTCAGCCCGCTGTACGTATTCCTGCACGGGGAGTCCCCAGGTGCGCGCGGCGAAGCCCTGGCCGCCCGAGCCGCGCTGGCCCACTTCGAGGCCTGCGCCCACGCCCCGGGTCTGGAAGGGGTAGCGGGCCGCTTCCACGAAGGCGCGCACGGCGCCCGGTGTCTCCGCGTGACACAGCAGGAGCCCGTGGACGCCCAGTGCCAGAAGCTGCTTGACCATCCAGGCGTTCGCCCGCATGACGGCCTCGCTGGTCCCGTTCGTGGGCAGCGTGACGATGATGCAGGGCGTCAGGTGTCCGGTAGGCGCGGGACCGCCGTCCACCAGGCCGGCCATGAAGGCCTTGAGACTCGGCAGGTCGAAGAGGCCGTGCTCCATTTCGACGACGAGGTAGTCCTCCCATCTCCCGGAGGCTTCGACGCCCTTTTCGTAGCTCAGTTCGCCGGCGCCGCCATAGTAAATGGGCTGGCCCCGCCTGAGCAGTTCGACGGCTCGGTTTACGTTGGGCATTTCCTGCTCCCGTGTACTTAAAGGCTGGTGTGTCACCGAGACCGGCAGTCTGGTGACTGGCGGGCCGTGACCGCTGCGGCCAGCCGCGTCCGCTACTTCACGTCCAGTCGAAGGGCAGCCGGTCCATCAGGTCCGTATCTTCGGCCAGACCCTTGAGGTTCTCCGCCGCCATTCGCGTGAGCGGAACGCCCTCGCGCCGGGAAACTGCTTCGCTGTCGAGTTCCATTTCCCCGGGTACGTAGGTACGTTCCACCCCTGCGGCCTTCGGCGCTTCCCGCATGCGGCGGATGAGTTCGTCAATGCGGTCGTAGTATTCGTCCAGCGGCATCATGGCGCCCACGTCGATGGCCATGAAGGTGTGTCCCTCGTCGCAGGTATCGTCCGAGACTTTGGACCAGGACAGGATGTCCGTCGTGACCCCCGCGCCGGCCAGCACCCCGGACAGGGATTCCACCAGCAATGCCAGGCCGTAGCCCTTGTGCGCACTGAAAGGCGTCAGGGCGCCGGTGACGGTGAACACGCCGGGATCCGTCGTGGGCAGGCCCTCCGCGTCGGTGAGCCATCCCTCCGGAAGCGGTTCGCCCCGGGCCTGGTACGAGGCCACCTTGCCCCCCGCCACCGTGCTCATGGCGATGTCCAGCACGATGGGCGGCTGGGACCGGGCCGGAACGGCGTAGGAGAGTGGATTGTTTCCGATGGCCGCGCCGCGTCCTCCCGGAATGTTCATGACCACGTCGGTATTGCTCATGGCGACGCCGATCATGGGCCGGTCCGCATTTTCCACCGCCATGACCGTGTAGGCCGATGCCGCTCCGAAGTGGTTGCTCCGGCGTACCGTGGCCATGCCGATCCCACAGCTTGCGGCCTTGTCCATGGCCACAGTCATACCGTGGTGCGAGGCTACCATGCCCACGGCCCGGTGTGCGTCGATCCGCGCCCATGCGGGTCCGTCGTCCGTGGTTTCCGGCACCGCGCCCACGTCGATGCCGCCGTCGCGCATCAACTGCACGTAACGCCTGAGTGCGACCGTGCCGTGGGTGAAGATCCCGCGCATGTCGGTGCGGACCACGACATCCGCCGTCAGTCGGGCGTCCGCCTTCGAGAGTCCCGCCGCGGCCATCGCCGAGATACAGAAGTCCGCGAGCGGTTCGGGCGGCGTCCTCAGTACGTAGAGGTCGTTCACGGAGTTTGCCTGGTTCGCTTCGGTGCTGGTTTTTACCATTCTGAAGGAGGTCTAGCCGTCGCCGCGAATCCCGGCGGCGGTCCGTTCGAAACCGCTGATCAGGTAGCTGTAGTCGCAGTCGACCTGAATCCAGTCGACGCCCCGGCTGCTCCAGCGTCGGCCGAAGGCGTACTGCGATCCCATGCCCATGCCGATGGAGAGGCCCGCTTCGTGCCCTACGTCGATGATGCGTTCCATGGCGGCCACGACCTCGTCGTTTTCGAGGCGCCCCAGTGTATTGATGGACCCGCTGAGGTCCACGGGCCCGATGACCAGACTGTCCAGGCCGGGTATGGCCGCGATGTCCTCCAGTTCACGGTAGGCCTCGACGTGCTCGATCTGGACCGAGACGAAGAGGTCCCGGTTCATGTCGTCCACGAACGAATCTATATCCGAAAAGGCCCTTCCGTAATTGGACGGACGGTGCGGCCCGAAGCCCCGGTCTCCCGCAGGCGGGTATCGACAGGCGTCAACCACGCTCCGCACTTCGGCGGCGGAGCGGACCTGCGGCACGACAATCCCGGGCGCACCGGCGTCCAGGATGGGCTTGACGTGCCCGATGGCGCTCGACGGCACGCGGACCAACGCGGCAGTGCCTCCCGCCCGTGCGGCCATGAGGTGTCTCGTGACCGACTCGGGGTTCATCGCCATGTGCTCGGTGTCGATCCAGATGAAGTCGGCCGAATCGCACAGGGCCTCGGTCACGGCCGGATCGGTGAAGGTCACGGCGGGACCAAGACAGAGTTGCCCGGCGGCGAGGCGTTCCCGGAACGCCCTGATTTCATTTGAAAACAACCGCTGCTCCACGGATATGGATCAAGATCGGGCTGTCGGAGTCGCTTGCGGGTCCCTAGACCGCGCCTTTCTGCCAGGGGCCCCAGATGGCGTAGGTCAGTCCGGGCCGCTGCATGTTGACGAAGAGCGTCTCGCCGTCCGGGCTGAAGGTCGCTCCGGCGAATTCGCCCCGGTAGGCGATGCCGGCCACGTCACGAGCCACGTCGAACACGCGGCCGTCCTTCGTCAGGCCCCGGATGTGCTGTATCCCGTTCCGGTAGTCCTCGCACACGATCAGGCCGCCGCGGGGACTCACGCAGACGTTGTCCGGCGCGGCCATGAGCGAAGCGTCGGGCGATTCGAACAGGAGCGTCAGCACGCCTTCATCGTCGCTTTCGGGGCTGTATTCCCACACCTGTCCGAGTCCTTCGTCGCCCCCGGTAGTCGCCGTGAAGAATATGCGGCCGTTGCCGTGCCAGCAACCCTCCAGGCGGTCGAAGGCGGCACCGCCCTTGTCGGCTCCCTCCTGGTATACCATGTGCTCGTCCAGACCGGCCCCGGCGGGATCGGGGTCTTCGATCTCCACCCAGGTCACGGGCAAGGAGGTGCCCATGGTCTGGCCATCGCGCGTATCATATCCGGGTTGATCCTTGACCGCGAGCATGCGCAGGCGCCCTCCCCGGGCAAGCTCGCCGGGGTGATCGGGGATATACTGGAAGAACCCGCTCGGATTGTTGTCTTCGGTCTCGTACACGATGCCGGTTGCCGGATCGACGGCGATGGCCTCGTGGACAAACCTTCCCATCCCGGTCAGGGGTTCGCCCGCTACGCTCTCCTCGGCATCGGCCGGCACTTCGAAGCAGTACCCGTGATCCTTGTCGTACCCGCCCAGGTACTGGAGCCAACGCGCACTGAAGATCCGGTCCGTACCCATGGTGGTCTCTTCACAGGTGATCCAGGACCCCCACGGCGTGGGACCGCCGGCGCAGTTGTGAAGCGTCCCGCCCACGCTGACGAAATCGCGGACCAGTTCGCGCGTTGTGGGATCGACGATCAGCGTGGTGACGCCGCCGGGGGCCGTGGGATCGTAGGCCGCGTCCCGGTTGCCGATAGCTTCCACCGGTTTGCCCGTGTTGATCTCGTGGTTCCGCAGGAGCCGGACCATCCCGCCCGCGGCGAAGGCGGCCATGCCGTCGTGGGCGGCCGGCGTGGGATGGCCGTCCGACATGAGGCCGCCCTTCTTCCCGAAGACCGTATAGGAGAATCCCTGCGGCAGTTCAAGCATGGTCTCCCCCGTATTTTGCGAGGGCACGGGAGAAAGGGGTCCGTATCCCCCTTCTCCGCGAGGCGCGACAAGGTGGGCGTACCCGTCGGACATGGCCCGGGCGCGCCGGGCAATCAGGCCCTGCAGCGCCGTGCCGCCGACGGTCAGCGCGCCAACGGATATGGCGGTGTTTCGAATGAAGGAACGTCGGTTCAGACGGGACACTTTCGCGGATCTCCTTTATTGATCATCCTGCGGAGGCGACGATTATCAAGCGACAGCAGCGAAGCGTGTGAACGGGTCGGATCACGATAGGAATCGTCAGGCAATGTAGTCATACCAACCCACAAAAGCAAGGTGCGTTACGAGGTAATTCGCATCCTGCTTCAACCGAATTTGATGAAGACGAGTCCGGCGACGATCATGAGCACCGAACCCACCTTCAGCGCGGTGACGCGCTCCTTGAGAAAGACGAACCCCAGCACCGCGCCGAGCACCACGGCGAATTCCCGCAACGCGACGATATAGCCCACCTGCCCCACGGTCATGGCGAAGAGGATCATCAGGTAGGCGGCCGTGGATCCGATGCCGATCAGCGCCGCGGGCTTCCAGGTCTCCGCGAATCCGCGCCACCGGATCCCCAGGTGGCGGACCGCGACGAAGGGCGTGGCAAATACGGCGCTCAAAAAAAACATGCCGAAGATGTATACGACGGGATGGACGATACTCACGCCCACCTTGTCGACGAGGGAGTAGCTCACGATCGTGGCGCCCACAACCAGGGCGGATACGAACCCGCGGTTGACGGCCCTCGTGTGTCGGAAGACCGATACGCCCATCAACAGAATACCGAAGCAGATCAGGCCGATGCCGGCCACCCCCATCGGCGTCAGTTCTTCACCCAGCAACAGCCATCCGAGGAATCCCGTGAGTCCGATGCCCGATCCCCGGGCGATGGGGTAGACCAGGGAGATCTCTCCGTGTTCGTACGCCCGGGCCAGGAACAGGAAGTAGAAGGTATGAATGATGCCCGTGGCGAGCACGTAGAACCATCCGGCTTCCAGCATGGCCGTGAATCCCGCGGGACCCATTCCGGATGCCACGATCGCCACGAAGGGCAGAAGGAACAGGCAGCTGATCCAGAGGGACCACCAGAATATGGTGAGATTCCCAGAGCTGCGCCGGGCGACGAAATTCCACGTGGCGTGCAGGACGGCGGACAGCAGGACGAAGACGAAGAGGTCAGTGGGCATGGACGGGTAAGTTGAACCGGCAAACCCGCCTGTCAACGGTTTTATGGTGGCTTGACAGGCACAAGGGGCACGGCTAACTTTTTGTTCCAGAATCTGTCTTTTGCATGCATCCCCTTTTGCGAAGGGCAGCGGTGTCGGTTTCCGGTTTTCCGTACAGCGCCGCACCCATTCCTTCCGACCACCGAAAGGAACCCCCATGCCTCTGAAATTCGCGTACCTGGGCCTGTGGCACAGTCACACCGTCATGCACATCCGCGACGCCGCGAGCCGGCCGGACGAATTCCAACTCGTCGGCGCCTACGAGCCGGATCCCGCGATCCGGAACACGAAGCTGGGAGACTGGTCATCTGACCTTCCCGACATCTCCGCCTTCGAATCGATCGAGCAGGCGTTGGACAGCGATGCGGAAGCGATCATCTGCGAGGGGCGGGTCTCGGAGAACCTGAACTACGCCGAACGGGCACTCGCGGCGGACAAGCACGTGCTGCTCGAGAAGCCGGCGGGTGTCGACATGGCTCGGCTCGAGCGGCTGCACGACACGGCGCGGCGCAAGAAACTGCACCTGCAGATGGCCTACATGTGGCGGTACAACCCGGCGATCGCCGAAATGATCCGGCTCTGCAGGGCCGGCGCGCTCGGCGAACCCTTCTACTTCAGGGGGCACATCCCGAAACCCATGGGGTACCACGCCCGACTGGTAGAGGAGCTCGACCGGTACAAGGGTTCCCTTTATTTCGAAATGGCCGGTCACCTGGTCGACATCATGGTGACGTTCATGGGTGAGCCGAGGCAAGTGGACGCCACGTTCGGGCAGTT
>JAPPBT010000005.1 GCA_026702745.1 Gemmatimonadota bacterium | reverse complement strand
CGTTCATGGGCAAGCCGCAGCAGGTGGACGCCACCTTCGGGCAGTTCCACGGCGAACGGAAGCACGTGGACAACGCGGTGGTCGTTCACCGGTTCGACGGCGGCGGCCTGGGAACGGTCGACACCGCGTCCATGCACGTGGAGAGCGGGCTGACCCGGCGCATCGAGTTGTACGGCACGAAGGGTACGGCCATCCACACGCCGATCGGTTCGAACAACCTGACGCTTTCGCTGGCGGATGCCTTCGAAGACTATGCGGCGGGATGGCAGGAGCTGTCCGTTCCGACGCCACCGGGACCGCCTTCGCTGCTGACCGAACTCGCGGCCTGTATATCCGGCGCGAAGGAGCCGGACTATACCCTGGACCACGATATGGCGGTGCAGCGCACCCTCTTCGCGGGGTGCGGCATCACCGATGGTTCGGCGATGACGGACGTGCCGCATTCGGCAAAAAGCATTTGACAGAAACCGCGAATTCCGTATATTAACAGGATAGACGACGCGGGGTGGAGCAGTCTGGTAGCTCGTTGGGCTCATAACCCAAAGGTCGGAGGTTCAAATCCTCCCCCCGCTACTCGATCGATCAGGGGCGGTTCCTAAGACCGCCCCTGTTTTTGTTTGTGCCGATCCGCTGGTCCCGTGCTGCACTGGCATAATTTTGACGAGAGATCCGCGGTGGCGAGAGCTACGCGGTGAGCCGCCCCAGGCCGTTTATACCGTACAATATCTGACCGAGGTAACCCGATGGCTAAAATGACCGGCTACCGGTACATCGCGGAGATGCTGCGCGGTTACGGGATCCGGGCCGTCTTCCACGTTCCCTATGTGCTGGACGGTGCCCTGGTGGAGATGGAGAAACTGGGTATCCGGCGGATCCGGTGCCATTCCGAAAAGGCCGCGGCATACATGGCCGACGGTTACGCGCGGGTCGCCCACGGTCCCGGCATCGCCATGGCGCAGTCCGTGGGCGCGGCCAATCTCGCCGCCGGGCTCCAGGACGCCTGGCTCGCATGCTCGCCGGTCATCGCCGTCACGGGCCGCTGGATGCCCCACTACCTCTACCAACAGGCCTACCAGGAAGTGGACCACCGCCCCCTCTACGACCCGGTCACCAAGTTCAATGCCTACGTGGACGGTGTGGAACAGATCCCGTTCCTGCTGCGTCAGGCCTTCCGCGAGGCCACCACGGGCGCGCCCCGTCCGGTCCACCTGGACTTCCTGGGGCTGTCCGGTGATCTCGCGGCAGGGTCGAAGCTTGATGCCGAGGTGACCGTGGAGTCTTCCTTCTCCCGGTATCCGGCCTTCCGCCCCGAACCGGAGCCGGGTCGTGTCGCGGAAGCAGCGCAGCGCATTGCGCGATCGGAGCGGCCGGTACTGGTCGCGGGAGGAGGGGTCACCGCATCGGGCGCGCAGGCCGAGGTTGTACGGTTGGCCGAGAAACTGTCCATCCCGGTTGCGACTTCGCTGAACGCCAAGGGTACGATACTCGAGGACCACCCGCTGTCCGCGGGCGTGGTGGGCACCTACTCCCGCAAGTGCGCCAACGAGATCGTCTCGGAGGCGGACCTCGTGATCTTCGTGGGCAGCCATACAGGCGGGCAGGTCAGCCACTTCTGGCAGATTCCACGGCAGGGGACGCCGGCCATACAGATCGACGTGGACCCCGCCCAGATCGGCCGCAACTATCCCGCAGAAGTCGCTATTCAGGGCGACGCGAAAGCGACGCTGGAGCGCCTCATCGAGGCCGTGGCCCTGGTCCCGGACCGGGCAGCCTGGACGGAGAGGGTGCGAGCACTTGTCGACCGGTGGCGGTCCGAATTCGACGGGTTGCTCCGATCCGATGCCGTGCCCATCCGCCCCGAGCGGCTGTGCCGCGAAATCACTGAGTTTCTACCGTCCGACGCTATACTCCTGTCGGACACGGGCCACGCCGGCATGTGGACGGGCGCCATGATCGAGATCACGGATCCGGGACAGACCTACCTACGCTGCGCCGGGTCCCTGGGCTGGGCATTCCCCGCGGCCATGGGCGCAAAGTGCGCGGCGCCGGACCGTCCCGTCATCTGCTTCACCGGCGACGGCGGATTCTGGTACCATCTCGGGGAACTCGAAACGGCCGCCCGGTTCGGGATCAACACCGTCACGGTGATCAACAACAACCGGTCCTTCAACCAGTGCCGGGATGCTTTCGAAGATGCGAGCGGCGAGCGGGGCCAGGGGTCGGACGACCTGTGGGTCTTCGAGGACGTGGATTTCGCCGGGGTGGCCAAGTCCATGGGATGCAAGGGGATACGCGTGGAGGACCCGGAGCGGATCCGGCCGGCGCTCGAAGAAGCCGTGGCGGCGGACGGACCGGTCGTCGTCGACGTGGCTACCGATATCGACGCCATGGCGCCGAAAGCCTACGTTCCGGAGTGAAGATGGGCGATTGCCCACGGACGCCCTCCCCCGGGCATCCGGCCTCCCACAGAAATCGTTTCCAGTTTATCAAATAGTTAGTACATTACAATTAAACAGCGACAGATTCTCAGTATTCCCAGAATCCGATACTGGCTATTCCGCGATTCCTGAGACAGGAGGCCCATTATGCGCTGTCTTGTATTCGCATTTGCCATGATCTTCGCCGGATGCTCGTCTTACAGCCAGCTCGGTTCGGGCGGGACCGGCGACTCGCGCAATTCAGGCTCGACGGACGGATCGGAAACGACGGTAGTCTGGCTGGACAGCCAGGGCGCGTTGCCTTCGGTCGGGTACTTCGACGTTAAGACCATCTTCACCGTGTCTGAAATGGGGCCCGGTTCCTACATTCGCGTCGCAGCCATGCACCTCACGGGTACGTCGCGCGAGGGCCTAGTCAACAAGTTGCGGCTGAAAGCATCGCAGATCGGGGCGAACAGGCTGCTCATCGTCAAGGTGGAGGAGACCAAAGAGGAAATCTCCCTCTATTCCGAACTGGAAAATGTGGCCCGGTTTTTCTCCAGAGAGAAAACAGACGCGGACCGGAGCAGCGAAGCCTACACGCTCAGGATCGACGCGATCGCGATCCGGCAGTCGGATGACCTGACAAACGTTTTACCAACCCGACAAGGGCAGGACTGGCCAACCGTCTATCAACCCCGTTCGTCCTATGACCGACCGACCGTGTACCGGCCTCGGAGGCCCCGCCGGCCGTATGACCGGCCGACCGTCTACCGACCGCCTCGACGGGATAACCGTCCGACGGCGAAACCACCACCTCGTCGGGATGACCGGCGACCGGTGAATCCTTCGACACCCAAGGATGAACCGCCCATCGTGGCCCCGCCCCCTCCGAAGAATGACCGTCCACCCGACAGGACGCCACCACCGCCACCGAAGGACGAACGGCGCGCCGTGAAGCCACCACCACCGCCTCCTGAGGAAGACCGGGCGTCCCGGAAGCAGCCCCGCATGAAGACCCATCGGCCTTGACGCGGTCCCGTCGACCGGATCGCCATTGGCAATGAATTATCCCGAGGCCGGTTCTCCCCATTCAACGATCGAGCGGGGAGGACCGGCTTTACGTTTCAAGGGGTTATCCAACCGGGAGACGGTTCCAGGGTCAGTATCGAGCACTTTCGGCGTCGGGGAGGATGCCGCCTTCGTCCCTGGGAAGGACCGACAGGGGCAGCGCGATGGAGGAGCCCGCGTCGACCGGGAGGGTAACCCCCGTGATCCAGCGGGATTCGTCGCCGGCCAGGAAGACGGCCGCGTGGGCGACGTCCCAGGCCGTGCCCTCGGTACCGAGCGGCGTGGAACGCCAACGGAGTTCCCGGTGCGCATCCGAAAGCCCGGCGGTGAAGGACCCGTGAAGGTGCCCGGGGGCGATGCAGTTCACGCGGATCCCGTCCCTGCCGTGCTGTACCGCCATGTTGATCGTCAGGGCAATGACCCCGCCCTTGGAAGTCTCGTAGGCGACGTTGTACGACCATCCGCTCCGGAATCCGTCGATGGACGCCACGTTGATGATGGATCCACCGCCGGAATCCATCATCGCCGGTATGGAGAACCGGCTTGCGAGCATCTTGGCCTTGAGGTTCACCGCCATGATCTCGTCCCAGTGCGCCTCTTGCACGTCCACCACCGTACCCGGATAGCTGAGCCCCACGTTGTTGAAGAGGATGTGCAGCCCGCCGTACCGTTCCACCGCGGTTTCGGTCATGGCTCGGCAGTCGTCCGAGCGGGTCACGTCCCCGGCGAAGACCGAAGCCGTACCCCCTTCTTCCTCGATGACGGCCAGCGTCCTACCGGCGTTCTCCGCGCTTCGGTCCGCCAGCAGCACCTTCGCACCTTCCCGGGCCAGGAGCACGGCGGTCGCCTGCCCCGTGCCCGCCACGTCGCTCTGCGTGCCCGCGCCCGTCACGACGGCCACCTTGCCGTCCAGGCGGGGTTTACGAGGGGTCATTGACGTCCCGTCCATCAGAAGATCTCCGCCCCGCCCGCCACCACCAAGTCCACGGCCGTGAGGTAGTCCGATTCCGATGAGGCCAGGAAGGCGACCGTTTGTGCCACGTCTTCGCTCCGGGCCACCCGTCCCAGGGGTGAAATACCGGCCTTCTCCTGGATAAACGCCCGGTGGGCTTCGCTGTTTTTCCACGATGTGCCCTGGACGGCGCCGTCGGATACGGCCTCTTCGATGAATCCGAGGCGCTCGGTATCGACCGCGGTGGGCGACACCGAGTTGACGTTGATCCCGTGGGGACCGACTTCCTGTGCCAGGGCCTGGGTGAACCGGATGATGGCCGCCTTGGACGCGCAGTAGGCCGAGAACCGTTTACGCCCGATTTTGCCCGACGTGGAGGCGATACTGATGATCTTGCCGCCCTCTCCCCGCTCGATCATGTGGCGCGCCGCAGCCCGGCACATGAGGAACACGCCCTTGGCGTTGACGTTCATCTCCTTGTCCCAGGCTTCCTCCTCCATATCGACGACGAGCACGCGGTCTTTGCCCGGCAGGGAGCCGGCGCCGTTCACGAGGATGTCGATGCGGCCGAAACGGTCGATCCCCCCGGATACGAGCCGTTCCACCTGTTCGGCCTGCGAGACGTCGGCCAGGATGGCCTCCGCGCTGCGCCCCGCCGCCTCGATCTCCCTGACCACGGAGGGCAGTCCCTTCCATTCCGACGAGTCGCCGGGATAGGGATTTGCGACCCGGTCGCTGACGATGACGTCGGCGCCTTCCTTCGCGAGCCGCGTGGCGACGGCCCGGCCGATGCCCCGTTCCCCGCCCGCGCCGGTGACCAGGGCGGTTTTGCCGTGGAGGTTGTACATTATGAACCTTCTAAACGGATCACTCGAGTTCTGTTTCTGTCTGCGACACTCGGCAATTCAGCGAAAAAACCAGTCACGCCGTAAACCGCACCTGGAGACCCAGGGCACGCACGATACGAACTACCGTGGAGAATGCGGGATTACCGTCCTCCGACAGTGCTTTGTACAACCCTTCCCGACTCATTCCGATCTCACGGGCCAGCCAGCTCATATTCCCCGATCGGGCGATATCATTCAATGCTGCTCGTATGAGACTGCCATCTCCTGGATCTTCTTTCGCGCATGCTTCCAGGTAGAGACGAGCGTCTTCCAAGGTGCGCAGGTGCTCCGTCACTTTCCACTTTGAAAATGAAATACTCATTTCCAACTCCATTCCCTCGCCAGCCTGACGGCGTGCGCAATATCCCGCCTTTGACTGTCTTTATCGCCGGCACAGAATACGATCATCCTCATCCGTTCGCGAAGGACATAGATCCGATAGCCTGGTCCATGATGTAATCTTATTTCGAACAGACCGTGTCTCACGGGCTTGACATCCCCTGCATTACCCAGTGAGATGTTTCGCAAACGCGCATTGATGCGTGCAACCGCGCTACGGTCAGACAGGCCACGGACCCATCGCCTGAATACGGCACTTTCAATGATCTCGATCATATGTAATGTAAACTACAGTTCACACTCTGTCAACTTTGACTTGATCAGCAAGTGCGACTGAAACGGAATCTCCGCCGCCTCAATTGCAGTCTTACATTACATACTGGTCGTATTTTTTGATCCTGATCTTGCCCCGCAATCCTCACTCGCCCTCTCTCCGCGGCCGCACGACGGTTTCGCCGTCGTCTTCCACGATGGGGTGGTGGTAGATGTAGGGCGGTTCCAGCACGGCGCGCTGGGCCTCGGTGAGCTCGGAGGTCCATTCGGGCAGACTGGTTTCGTAGATGCCGCCGGCGTAGTGCAGGTACTTGGGCGTGTACCGGTACAGGGCGACCCGCCGGTCGTGCTTGCCGTGCCAGGGCAGGGTGCCGTGGGCGGTGGCCTCGTTGAAGATCACCAGGTCGCCTGCCTGCTGAACGATGTGATGGACCAGGTCCTGGTTGGCCTCCCAGGTCAGGATGTCCTCCGGACAGGTGAAGTTGGCCTTGTGGCTGCCCGGGATGACGCAGAGCCCGCCCGCGCCGGGGTCCACGTCCGCCAGGGCGAACTGGCACACGATCAGGCCCGAGCGCATGCGCCCGTTGTGATAGTGGTAGTACCGTGATCCGTTGAAGGTCGCGTTACCCGATCCGTGGATCTTGAGCCCCTCGCAACCCGCTTCGGCGATCAGCACGTCGACGCCGTGGTCGAGCTTCCAGCCGCGGCCGAAGAGGGTGTTGAGATAGGGTATGATCTTCGGATGGACCAGGAGGTCGCGAAAGGGCTGGCACCAGGGCTGCGGCCAGGTGAGCATGCCCTCGTAGTGGCGAAAGGGGGCGTACTTGCCTTCGAAGGGCCTGCCCCGCCAGTCACCGCTGAGTTCGTTGGGCCCGTCGTACGAACCGAGCCGGTCGGGATTGGCGTCGAGGGCCGCGTTCATTGCCTGTACTTCGTCCCCGTCCAGGAAACCACGCACGTGTAGAAAGCCCTGCAGGTCGTACAGGTACTGTTCCTCTTCGCTCATGGTGGTAAAGGCCGGCGATTCGGGCATGGAGAAACCCTCCTGACGAAGTGGCAATTTTGATTTTGATATCGGGTGCTTAAGCAACAGAAGATAGCCCGGCAGATGCACGGCGCAACGATAAAAACATCGATCTGAATCCCCGCGCCGAAGGCCACAAAATGCCTTGACAGCCATGCCCGCCCCGGTTAACGTCCCCAAGTCCATTTCCGAGGTGAATGCCGTGGTGGTGAACGCCGCTTTCGCAACCCGGAACGGACGCCGGATTTCCCCTGGAAAACCACGCCCCAAACTGCGGGATGCCGTGTCCGAAGAACCCGAAGTACCCGAACAGATCGAAGCGCAACAACTCGACCGTCCGACGGTACCCGAACTGGACGAGATCCTGGGCGAACCCTTCAAGGTGCTCGACGACGGGTTCGTCCGTGTCGTCGACTATATGGGCAGCGATCATTCCATCGTGCAGGCCGCGCGCGTGTCCTACGGCGCCGGTACCCGCCAGGTGCACCAGGACAGGGGGCTGATCCGCTATCTCATGCGGCATCAGCACACCACCCCCTTCGAGATGTGCGACATCAAGTTCCACCTCCGGGTGCCCATGGATTGCTGGCGGCAGTGGATCCGGCATCGGACGGCTTCGGTCAACGAGTACAGCACCCGCTACTCGCTGGCGATCGACGCGACGCAGACCACGTCCCCCGATGCGTGGAGGTTTCAGGCGGAGGGCAACCGCCAGGGCAGCGGCGGTTTTGTCGATACCGAGCGGGGCGCCTATTTTACCGAAAAGGAACGGGAACTCCAGGAGGCCGCCCGGACCCGTTACGAAGAACGAATCGAGGCCGGCATCGCCCGGGAACAGGCCCGCAAGGACCTGCCCCTGTCCACCTACACGGAAGCCTACTGGAAGGTGAATCTCCTGAACCTGCTGCGGTTCCTCCTGCTGCGTATGGATGACCACGCGCAATGGGAGATCCGCCAGTACGCCCGTCTGATCGGACACCGCATCGTGTCGGCCTGGTGTCCCATCGCCTGGCAGGCCTTTCTGGACTACAGCGTGAACGCGATGCAGCTGACCCACCTGGACTGGGAAATCATCCGGGCGATCCAGGCGGGCGATAACGGAAAAGTCAACGAATTACTGGTGGAATACCGGTACATTTCAAAGTCCGGCAAGCTGCGCCGCAGCCGGGAGCGGGACGAGCTCGAAGCCAAGCTTCAGCAGCTGAACATGCCGGTTCCGTGGCGGTCAGGTGACGATCCCGCCTAGCGTCTGGCGGGTTGATGGCCGGATGCCCGGCATCGAGCGACCGGGCACGACCGGAAAGCGGTTACCGATGAACCGAGGCAAACCGGAGCCCGTATCCCGTAGATACGATATCGCCGACGTCGGCACGCGGCGCGGGATCCTCGAGGCCCTGGAGAACCTCGGCCCGACGGAGCGCAGGACTGAAGACTGGTGCGACTGGGTACTGGCGTTCGAGGACGAAGGGGAAAGGCTGGTCCTCAAGCAGTACCGGAAAGGCACCCTGATGATCCAGGGCAGGGCGGGTAATCTGCTCCAGGTGATCCTGCACGTGCTATCGCCCTTCCTGGATGAGACCGCGGAAACGGCCGGCGTTGGATTCGGCGGTCGCAATGGAAAAGGCAGCGCCAATGGATCCGGCGGTGCCGGGACCCGGAAGCTTCCCCTTCCCCACATCGGGACGGACGAGTCCGGCAAGGGCGATTATTTCGGTCCGCTGGTAGTGGGCGGCGTCCTGGTCGAAAACGGGACCCGGGACCGGCTGGTGACCCTGGGCATCCGGGATTCCAAGAAGCTGGGCGACGCCACGTGCCGCAAGCTGGCGGCCGAGATCAGGCGGATCTGCGTCGGAAAATACCGCGAGGTGATCATACCGCCGGAGCGGTACAACACGCTGTACGAGGAATTCCGGCGCGAAGGCAGGAATCTCAACCATCTCCTGGCCTGGGGACACGCCCGCACCATCGAAAGCCTGCTGGAAAGCGCCCCGTGCCAACTGGCCGTGACGGACCAGTTCGGCAATGAAAGCTACATCCGGTCCCGGCTCATGAAAAAGGGCCGCGAGATCGAACTGATCCAGGAACACCGGGGAGAGCGGTACCTGGCCGTGGCCGCAGCGTCTATTCTCGCCCGGGACCGGTTCCTGGAATACCTGGAAAGGCTGTCGGGCGAGGCCGGACTCATCCTGCCCAAGGGCGCGGGCGCGCCGGTCATCGCCGCCGGCAGGAAATACGTCGAACGGCATGGTGTGGACAGACTCCATTCCGTGGCCAAGATGCACTACAAGACCACGGCGCAGGTAGTGTAAGCCAGGTGTTGTAAACCATTAGGAAACGCAGCCTTTATGCGACAGACGACACTGTACGCACACACTAAATTCCAGATCGCACCGGTTGATCCGAGGATCTTCGGAGGATTCCTGGAGCATATCGGCAGGGCCGTCTACGAGGGCGTGTACGACCCGGATTGCAGCCACGCGGACGAGGACGGGTTCCGCACGGACGTTATGGATGCGATGAAACGTCAGTCCATGACCGTCATGCGGTATCCCGGCGGCAACTTCGCGTCCGGTTACCACTGGATGGACGGCGTGGGTCCGCAGAAGCTGCGTCCCACCGTGCGCGAACTCGCCTGGCAGAGCATCGAGCCGAACGCGTTCGGCACCGATGAGTTCATCCGGCTGTGCCGCAAAATGGACTGGCAGCCCATGCTCACGGTCAACCTCGGTACCGGCTCGCCCGAGGAAGCCCGCAACTGGGTCGAGTACTGCAACTGCCCCGCGGGCACGAACTTCGCCGACATCCGGGTGGGCAACGGGGAGGAGATGCCCTACGACGTCGGCCTGTGGTGCCTGGGTAACGAGATGGACGGACACTGGCAACTCGGCCACGTGCCGGCGGAACAATACGCGATTCGGGCCCAGCAGGCCGCGAAGATGATGAAGGACGCGGACCGGCGGATCGAACTGGTCGCCTGCGGCTCCTGCTCCGTGGACATGTTCGACACCTACATGGATTGGGACCGGCAGGTCCTCGACTACCTGGGCGACTACGCCGACTACATCAGCCTGCATCGCTACGTGGGCAACCCGAAGGACGATACGCCGGACTACTTGGCCGTCACGAACTCCATCGACCGGCAGATCGAGGAGATGGATGCGGTATGCCGCTTCGTCCAGGCCAGGCGCCGGAGCGACAAGCGCACGTACCTTTGCTTCGACGAATGGAATGTCTGGTACAAGAACCGCGAAACGGATGGAGAGGGCAAATTCGCGCCGCACCTGGTGGAGGAGGTGTACAACCTCGAAGACGCCCTCGTCGTGTCCGGATTCCTGAACAGCTTCGTGCGCCACGCCGACTCGGTCCGCATCGCGAACATCGCCCAGATCGTCAACGTCATCGCGCCGTTGATCACCCGGGGAGACGACCTGCTCGTACAGTCCATCTACCACCCCTTCACGATGTACGCGGGTCGGCAGGACGGCACGTCGCTCAGGACCTTTGTAGACGGCGCGGGATACATGAGCGAAAGCTATGGGCGGGTAAACTACATCGACGCCGCCATGATCCAGAACGACCGCAAACTGCATGTCTTCGTCACGAACCGCAGCACGGACACCGACGTGCCGCTGCGCATCGTGCTCGAAGACCGGCCGATCGAGTCGCTGGTCGGCGCCGAGATACTCACCGGAGGACAGGACCCGAAGGCGGCAAATTCATTCGAACAGCCCGACCTGGTCGGCAAGCGGCCCTACCGGGAGATCAAGATCGCCGGGGGCAGGTGCCAGTGTTTTCTTCCCCCGCTGTCCTTCGCGGCGATGACCTTCGAACTCGAGAAATGGTAGGACGCGGCACTCGGTCCGCACCGCCCGGGCCGTGACTGCGCCGCCCTGGTAGCGCAGCCCGGTCCGCGACCCTTCGGCGCCGCGTCTTCCGCGACAGTCGCATCTTCGTCCCTTCCATCCCATGACCGCATCTGCCAAACCCCGGAAACTTTCGCGCCGCGAAGTCCTTAAAATCGGCGGCGGCGCCCTACTCGGCGGCGGCGTCCTGCTTGGCGCGGCCGTGACCGGTTGCGGTGGGGGCGGTGACGACCGCCCGGGCCGGACCGCCCGGGCCGGCCAGGCGGGCCAGGCTGACCGGACGACCGTGCGCTTCATGACGGCCCAGACGCGGGAGAAGCACCGGTCTCTGGAACCGCTCATCGCGGAGTTCATGGACATCCATCCCGGCATCCGGATCGAGCATATCAAGGTGCCCTGGGACCAGGCCCACTCGAAGTATCTCACCGCCATCCTGGGCGGCGCGCCACCCGACGTCATGACCATTCCCAGCTGGTGGGTGACCGAGTTCCGGGCCATGGGCGCCCTCGAGGACCTGGGACCCTGGGTGCGGGACTGGCCCCATCTCCAGGGCTATTCGGAACAGGTGAAAAGGCTGACCCGGTCGACCATGGCCTTCGACGGGGACCAGGTATTCGGCCTGCCCACGGAGGTGGCCGTCCGGTCCATGTTCTACCGCACCGAGTGGCTCGACGAACACGGCCTGGCGCCGGCCCAGACGCGCGAGGAGTGGCGCGTACTGCTTGAAAAGATCACGGATCCCTCCCGCCAGCGTTACGGTTACGCGCTCCGGGGGGCCCGGGGCGGTTTCTGGTCGTGGTGGGCGATCGCCCAGGAATTCGCCGGGACGAACACCTGGTTCGACGAAGACCACCGGTGCGTCATCAACAGTCCGGACCACGTGGCGGGCCTGTCCTACTGGAACGATCTCTACCAGGACGGCCTCGCCCCGCCCGACTCGCTGAACTGGGGTTTCAACGAACTGGTCCAGGGATTCTGGTCGGGGCTTTGCGGCACGATGGAGCAGGACCCCGAGGTCGTCCGGACCTGCCTGGAGCACGGCCTGGATGAAAACAGCCTTGCCATCACGGTCATGCCCGCCGGCCCCCGGGCCCGCGTGGCCCTGTCCGACGGGGGGTATACGTCCATGTCGTCGGCCTCCCCGCGCAAGGATGAAGCCTGGACGTTTCTCGGCTGGTTGATGGCGCCCGAACAGCGGCTCAGGTACTGCAGGGACGTCAACATGATCCCGCCCTTCGCCGATGCGATGGAGGACCCGGCCTTCGGACAGGGTCTCTACCGGTCTTTCGTGGAAATGGTCACGGACCCGGCCATCCTGCAGAACTGGTATCCCAACTACCTGCCGGAGATGGGAGAGTTTCTGGAGGTGCGGGTGACCGAGGAGCACCAGAAGATGCTGCTGCGGCGGCAATCTCCCCGGGAGACGCTCGACCGGCTGGCCGACTTTATGACCCGGGCGCAGAGGAAGTACGTGGACCGATACGGTCCGGATACGCCGAGACCACCGGCATAGCGCGTCAATAGACCACAACGTACGACTGCACGGACAGCGCGTTGGACCGTGCAGGCGGACGATACGCTGCTACGAAACCCACACGATGCCTCACCACGCCAGATCCCTCAGGAAACCCCGTAGACTTACCCGCCGCGACATACTGCGGGTCGGCGGCACCGCCTTCGCGGGCGCGGCCGTGCTGGGCTGCGGAGGCGTGGACGACCGCCGGACCATCTCGGTCTTCAGCCCGATGGGCGAGGTGAAGAACCAGGCTTTGGCCCGCCAGGTCGACCGCTTCATGGCCTTGCGGGACGACCTGCGCGTGGAAGTGATGCCCGTGCCTTGGGACCAGGGCCACGCCAAGCTGCTCACCATGATCGCCGGCGGCAACCCGCCCGACGTGATCACGGCCACGGGCCAGTGGATGGCCGAGTTCCGGGCCATGGGCGCCATCGAGGACCTGACGTCCTGGTACGCGTCGTGGCCCCACCGCGACGCCTTCACGCGGACGGCACTGCTCCGGTGCGAGAGCAGCACGGCCATCGAGGACGGCCGGGTCTACGGCCTGCCCCTGGAGCTGACGACACGGGCCATGTTCTACCGCAGACGGTGGCTGGACGAGCAGGGACTGGAACCCGCGGCTTCCCGGTCCGGCTGGCGCACGCTGCTGGAGCGGATCACCGACCGGGACCGCGGCCGTTACGGCTACGCCCTGCGCGGCGCCCGCGGGGGCTTCTGGACCTGGTGGCCCATTCTGGAGGAGTTCTCCGGCACGAACGAATGGTTCGACGAGGACCAGCGTTGCATCATCAACAGCCCGGAACACGTGGAAGGACTGACCTACTGGAACGATCTCTACCGGGACGGGCTGGCGCCGGCGGACGCGGTGAACTGGGGATACAACGAACTGGTGCAGGGGTTCTGGTCCGGGATCTGCGGGTGCATCGAGCAGGACCCGGAAGTGGTGCGCACCTGCCTGGATTACGGCATGGACGAATCGACCCTGGTCACGGCGCTCATGCCCGCCGGGCCCCGGGCCCACGTGGCTTCCAACGACATCTGGATCCTCTCCATATCCAAAGAGGCGAAGAACCTCGACAGCGCCCTGGCGTTCTACGCGTGGATGATGGCGCCGGAGCAGCTCATCGCCTACAGCAAGGACGCGAGCGTGCTGCCGACGGTAAAGCAGGGTATGGACGACCCCTACTTCGGCCAGGGGTTCCTGCGACCGTTCATGGACATGGCCACCGATACGAGGCTCCTGCAGAACTGGTATCCGAGCTATCTGCCCGAAATGGGTGAATTCATCGAGGTGCTGGTCACCGAGGAACAGCAGAAAATGCTCCTCGGCCGGCAGTCGCCGCGGGAAACGCTCGACCGGCTGGCCGACTTCCTGGGCCGGGCTCAGCAGCGTTACGTGGAACGCCACGGTCCCGAGACGCCGCGGCCGCCCGGAACCACCCAGCCCCTCGGCACCCGGCAACCCCTCGCGCCATGAAAAAGGCCGATCCCTACCTGCTCCTGGCGCCGGCCTACCTGCTTATCGCCGGATTCCTTTTCTACCCCATGGCCACGGTGTTCCTGCTGTCGCTTCAGGAATACCAACTCATGGATCCCCTCAATACGCCCTTCGTCGGACTGGACCAGTACGCCTTCATGCTTGGGGACGAGTACTTCTGGCGGAGCCTGTGGAACTCGGTGGTCTGGGTGGTCGTATCGCTGTGCTTCCAGTTCCTGCTCGGTTTCTGCCTGGCACTGCTGCTCAACAGCGCGCGGTTCAGGGGCCGCGGGATCTTCCAGGCTATCGTCTTCGCGCCTTGGGCCGTTTCGGGCTTTTTGATCGCCATCATCTGGGCCTGGCTCCTGAACGGGGAATTCGGGCTGGTCAACGACCTGCTCATCCGGACCGGCCTGCTGGATCAGAAGGTCGGGTTCCTGTCCCGGGAGGAGACGGCACTCTTCTCCTGCGTGCTCGCCAATATCTGGTTCGGGGTCACCTTCTTCGCCGTCATGCTCTTCGCCGCCCTGCAGGCCATCCCGCCGAGTCTGTACGAAGCGGCCGACATGGACGGCGCTACGGCCTGGCAATCCTTCTGGCGCGTCACCGCGCCCATGGTGAAGCCGGCCATCGTCATCACCATTCTGCTCCGGGCGATCTGGATCTTCAACTGGGCGGACCTGATCTGGGTCATGACCGGGGGCGGGCCGGCCGGAGCTTCCCGCACCCTGGCGCTCTACGTGTTTCAGAAGGCCTTCCTGGGCCTGGATTTCGGGTATTCGGCCGCCCTGGGCGTGACATTGACCGTGGTCTCCCTGGCCTTCACCGCCGTATTCCTCCGCGTCACCCGGTTCTACGGCGACGAGGCCGCCATTTGAGGCCGCCATTTGAGGCCGCCATTTGAGGCCGCCATTTGAGGCAGGGACGATGATCCGTATGCATCCAATGCGCCGGCTGGTTCAGCTCACCGGACTGTGTGCGTTCTTCGTTTTCGCCGTTTTTCCCGTGTACTGGATGGTGGCTACTTCCCTTACGCCTGCGGAGGACCTTTTCATATGGCCCCTGCGGTATTTCCCGGCGGCGCCTACGCTGGAACACTACGCCGAGGTCTTCCTGCGCACCGACATCCCCCGGTTCTTCACCAACAGCCTCACGGTCGCCAGCCTGGCCTCGGCCTGCACGCTCACCGTGTCCGTGCTCGGAGGCTATGCCCTGGCGCGCTATCGGTTCCGTGGGCGCCAGGCCACCCTCCTGGTCTTCCTGGCGACCCAGATGATGCCCGTGGTGGTGCTCATCGTCCCGCTCTTCATCATCTTCCGGGTACTCGGGCTGCTCGATACGCTCTACAGCCTGATGATCGTGTATACCGTGCTGAACATCCCCTTCTGCACGCTCATGATGCAGGGCTTCTTCGCGGGCGTCCCGTCGGAACTCGAAGAGGCCGCCATGGTGGACGGGTGCAACCGGATGGGGGCCATCCTGCGCGTGGCCGTGCCGCTGGCCCGACCCGGGCTGATCGCCACCTTTCTGTTCGCCTTCATCGGTGCCTGGAATGAACTGCTCTTCGCCGTGATGTTCCTGAACACGGAATCCACCTTCACCCTGCCCGTGGGCCTGTACAACTTCATCAGCAAGTACGACGTCCACTGGGGGCGCATGATGGCCGGCGCCACGCTGGCGCTGCTTCCCGCGCTGGCCGTGTTCGCCTTCGTTCAGCGGTACATGGTCAGGGGATTGGCTTTGGGAGCGGTGAAGGGCTGAGGGCAGGGTGGCGGCCGTAGCACGTGATCTGGAAGGACCGTCCGCGCGATGCAGCGCGCCAAATCAGGGAACCAGGACAGGGCGCACCCAGACGAGGTACAGCTGATCGCCGGAGCGGATAACCTGGTTGCCGGTCAGCAGCCCGTAGGCTTCGCGGGCCGATGGTCCGGTGAGCGTGCGGTATCCCCGCGGACGCTTCCCCTTTACCTCGGCCAGGTCGATCGTATCCAGCGGCCAGTCCACGGCCTCGCCGGATTGGTCCGCCATGTACCGGGGCAGATGCTGCACGGCGATCTCGACGCGGTCGGGGACGTAGGGTGCGGCCCTCGGATGGGTGAAACCGGCGAGGAAGAGGTTGAACTTGTACATGGCGTTCCACGCCGGCGCGATCACGTCGTTGACGGAACGGGCCTTGAGGAGCGCGGGCGAGTAGGTGTGCAGACTCGGCGGCGAGTGCATCCCGATCCAGATAGTCACCTTGTCGTTGTTGTCTCGATAGGGCTCCTGAATGCTTCTGGCGTAGGTTAACTCGTTATCGAGCCATTCGTTGGTCAGGCTCGACAGGCCGAAGGTGGTCTGCATGACGAGGTACAGACCGGGCACTTCTTCACCTTCCAGCCGGACAAAGCGGTGCAGTGCCTGGGCTTCGTCGTCCCGGAACACGACGAGGCCGTTGCCGTAGATCACGATCTGCGGCGTTCGGGAAAGAAAAACATCGTGCACGGTGGTAGATGCGCGCACCATTTTACGCCATATCGCCGGATCGTCTTCGGATCCGTGGACCGTGGGGGCGCCGAGGAGTGCCGCCAGCACCATCAGGACGCCCGGGATCAGGATTTTGAGTGTGCCGGTCCTGGCGGGACTACGTGTTTTGCCGGTCCTGCCGGTCCTGCCGGTCCTGCCAAATTCCTTTTCATAGGTCATTGACTGTCTTCCCTTTTCGATACTCATGCGCTGCAACCGTTGCGACCGAAAGATGATCGAGGAGAAGCGCAGCTTTCACAAGCAGCGCAAGTGGCGGTGTCCTACCTGTGGCCGCAGCCGGTTTCAGCGGAACAGGTCAAGGAGATGGTCGGTCCGGTCCGCGAAGTACCGCCGGGGAGACTGAACGTTCCATGGACGGCCCGGAACAGTGCCGTCCAGTGCGGTCCGGCCTGGTCCAACCTGGTCCGGTCCGGACTGCCGAGTCAACGTCCCACCCGCTCCGCATGCTCTTCATAGGTCGGCCTGTGCTCGGGATCGATCTTGATGAGCATGTCGTAGGCTTCCCTGGAAGACTCCGCATCGGGCACTTCGGTGGGTGATTCCGCGCTGAATACATCCGCCAGCTGCAGGTAGTGGGCATTCAGGAACTCACTCAGCCACTTGTCTCTCGGGTTCTTTTCGTGAATTTCCGCCATTAGATCCACGGCCTCGCGGCAGAGGGTGCGGGCCTCCACCAACTTGTTATCCTTTTGCGCCGCCAGCCCCCGGTAATACCGGTTCCGGACCAGGCGGTAGGGCTTGTAGTCTTCGGCCAGGATCCCGTCGATCAGGTCCAGCCGTTCGTCCCACCCCCGCTGGAAATCGCGGCTGAACCGGCCGTCCAGCGCAATGGCATTGGCGCGCTGGAAATGGCTCTGGCCGCCGAAATCCGTGTACTTGTCCAGTGCGTGCCCGATCATGATGTGCACGTAGTAATCGATCAGCCACGTCAGGGCATTGAACTGCTGGTCGTCGTGTTGCAGCAGGTCTTCCCGCTCGTACTCGAAAAACCACCACCGGTCCAGGTATTTCAGGTCCGTTCCGCTGTACACGGTCAGGCGCGAGCCGTACTGAGTCTTTACCGCGCTGCCCATAAAGGCCAGAATGGCTTCGATGCCCACGTGTACCGGCTCGGGCAGGTCCTCTTCCAGCCAGTCCCATTCTTCGATGTAGTCGGCGAGCGTAAGGCCGAAGTCCGCCATCTGCTCGCGGTGCAGGACCGGCAAGGCTTCCAGGTGCGCCAAGACGTCGGCTCTTACCTGTTGCCCGCGTGCGTCCTGCGGCGGAATCGCCAGCAGGCAGAGCGCCAGTACGCCGGCCGGTATCCACGTTAGTTTCCGGGTCTTCCGGTGCGTCATCGCATCCATGGGCATGCTCCCGGTATACGGGGTATCGCAACAGCCGTCGAATGTCGGAAAACTAACCGCGCGACCGGGGCCTGTCAAGCCTATCCCGCACCGCCGCAGCCCTGGTGCCTGACCTGGCGCGAGCCTTGACATTCGGGTCCATGGACTGTATTTTTGCCGTCCATAGCGGATGGTGACACGGACGATCGGTCCGGTGCGGCCATGGAAGCGGAACCGCGCGGCCGATCAGCGTTTCGGAAGGGTGCATGTTCGGACAATCCCTGGCGGAGACCCTCGCCCGCGAACGGGGGACCATATACAAGAATCCGGGCGGCAAGGCCGTTCGAATCGCCCTGGTGTATCCCAATACCTACTACCTGGGCATGTCGAACCTGGGGTTCCAGACCATCTACCGTCACCTCAACGAGCGGGACGACGTCGTCTGCGAACGGGCCTTTCTCCCGGAGCCTTCCAGCCTGGAAGCCCTGTCCAGGTCCCGCAAGCCGCTGGTTACGCTCGAATCCGGGCTGCCGCTTGGTTCGTGCGACATCGTGGCTTTCTCCGTGTCCTTCGAGAACGACTATCCCAACCTCGTCCGCATACTGGAACTCGCCCGAGTGCCGGTGCGCACGGAAAGCCGGACACGCTTCGATCCGATCGTGCTGATCGGAGGCGCGATTACCTACATCAACCCGGAGCCCCTGGCGGATTTCGCCGACGTGATGGTCATCGGCGACGGCGAAGAGGCGGCTTACGCCTACATAGACCGCTACATTGCGGACCAGGGACTGGACCGTGAACAGCATCTCGCCCGTACCATGTCGCTGGCAGGCATGTATGTGCCTTCTTTCCAGTCCGCATCCCCGGGTGACCGGGAGGGGCCGTCGGCCGTCGGGGCGGTCACGGATGCCGGTTGCGATGCCGCGGACGCTGGATGCGGTACCGCCGCAGCCGGCGCGGAATTCGATGTCCAGGCAGCCGGCGCGGAAAGCGATGTCCAGGCAGCCGAGGCGGAAAGCGCCCCCGTCGGACGTATCGCCAAGCAGCAGGTGCGCGATTTCGAGGATTACCCCGCCCATTCCGCCGTACTCACGCCCGACACCGAGTTCGGCGACATGCTGCTCATCGAGATCTCACGGGGGTGTCCCCGCCGGTGCCGCTTCTGCGCCGTGAGTTACGTCTATCCGAAGTTCCGCGCCCTGAAGCCGGATACCATACTCGACGTCATCCGGTCGAAGAACGCGTCCCTTGCGCGCGACGGCAAGGAGGGGCTGAAGGCCGTGGGCCTGGTCAGCTCGGCCATGTGCGACTATCCCCACCTCGACGAACTCTGTGCGGGCCTGGATGAAACCGGGCTCCGCGTAGGCGTTTCGTCGGTCCGGGTCGACCTGGTCCCGGACAGCCTGCTGAGACTGATGCTGAAGACCGGGCTGCGTACCATGACCATCGCGCCGGAGGCCGGGTCGGAAAGGTTGCGCAAGGCGATCAACAAGCCCATATCCTCGGAGGAAATCCTGACCGGCGCCCGGAGGATACTCGAGAAGGGCATCAAGCACCTCAAGGTGTACTACATGGTCGGCTTGCCGACGGAGACCGACGCGGACATCGATGAACTCATCGAGATGACGCGCCGGCTTGCCCTGCTTCAGCGGGAGTGCGGGGAACCGGGCGGACGGCTGCGGTTAAGCATCAATCCCTTCGTGCCGAAGGCGTTGACGCCATTCCAGTGGAGTCCCATGGCGTCTCCGAAGGAAGTAAGGCGCAAGTTGCAGCGCATACAGAAGGCCCTGCGCGGCACGGCGGGCGTGGACGTCAAGCACGAGAGCCTGAAGTCCGCCTACTTCGAGGCTATTCTGTCCCGCGGCGGCCGGGAACTGAGTGGATTCGTGATGGAAACCGCGCGGATGGACGGCGACTGGAAACGCGCCGCGGCGGAACTGGGGATGGATACCTCTCGCTATCTTGGGGACATGGCGGACCTGCAGTCGCTTCCCTGGGATTTCATATCGACAGAGAAGGAAAACCACAGGCTCCAGTGGGAGTATAAAAAGAGCCACAACCTGCCCTATCGAAAAAGGCAGACCACGGCGCACGTCACCCGGCCGGACACGGCGGCGCGCGTCGGATAGCCGTAATCGGCTCGCGTCGACCAATTCACCATTTAAAGTCAGTGGAGGAGTAAGATGCGCAATTCAGGTTATTTGATGGCTGCCATTTGCATGCTGTTCCTGGCCGCGTCCTGCGGCGAATCGTCCGAGCCACCCGAAACCAGCGGAGAACCCGCAAACATGTTGATCATCGAAACCACCCTGGGCACCATGAAATGCGAATTATACCCCGACAAGACACCCATGACCGTGGACATCATCTCGAGCCTGGCCGAAGGCACACGGGAGTGGGTCCACCCGGTAACCGGCGAAACCATGTCCGGTACGCCTTACTATGACGGCGTGATCTTTCACCGGGTCATTCCGAACTTCATGATCCAGACCGGTGATCCGGCCGGTACCGGCATGGGAAGCCCCGGATTCGTGTTCGATGACGAGTTGCGCGAGGAACTGCGTTTCGACCAGCCCGGCCGCCTGGCCATGGCGCATCGCGGCCCCAACACCAACGGCGGACAGATCTTCATCACGGTAGCGCCTACGCCCCATCTCGACATGGTCCATACCATCTTTGGCCAGGTCGTGGAGGGACAGGAAGTGGCCGACGCCATTTCGGAAGTGCCCGCGAACCAGTCACGGCCCATCGAAGAGGTCAGCATCGTCAAAGTGACCGTGGTCAGAGGGGAGGGCGAGTAAAGGATGATTTTGATACGTATCACCGCGATATCCGCCGTGCTGGCGGGACTCGTCGCTTGGTCCGTTGGGGCCGCGGCGAATCCACGCTTCGGGTCGAACGTAACGGAGGCTCCGCCCGTCCAGTCGAACGACGCGGCGCAGACGAACGACGCGGCACAGGCGGAATCCGGCCAACTGGCGTCCCAGGATCTGGGACCGGGGACCTACGCCGTGTTTCAGACCAACATGGGCGTCATCATCTGCAAGCTCTTCGACCAGCTGGCGCCTGCCACCGTGGATAACTTTATCGGACTTGCTGAGGGCACCCGGGCCTTCAAGGACCCCAAAACCGGGCGGGAGGTAAAGCGTCCGTACTACGACGGGACCCTCTTTCACCGGGTCATTTCCAACTTCATGATCCAGGGCGGAGATCCCACTGGCACGGGCCAGGGCGGTCCGGGTTACCAGATCAAGGGCGAAATCCGGGGTTCGCTGCGCTTTGACCGTCCGGGCCGGCTGGCCATGGCCAACGCGGGATCGCCGGATACCGCGGGCAGCCAGTTCTTCATCACCCACGGCCCGAAGTCGTATCTGGACGGAGGCTATACCATCTTCGGCCAGGTTATGAAGGGCCAGGAAGTGGTGAACGCCATTGGCCGGGTGCAGACGCGGAACGATCGTCCCCTTTTCGATATCGTGCTGGAGAAACTGACCATAGAGCGGGTGCAATAAGACCTGACTGGACCAGACCTGACCAGGTCGGCCGAACCAGGCCGGACCAGACCGGACCAGACCTGACCAGGTCGGCCGAACCAGGCCGGCCACACCAGGCCAGGCATAGGGAAGCGGCATGAGGAGCGCATTCCGTGGGTATGCAGGTTACAGCATGGCGCTTCCGCTGGTGTGGTTAAGGGCCAATGTGCTCCCTCTGGCGTGTATTTGCGCCGCCTGGCTGGTCCTTGCTTCTCCGGGCGAACTGAAGGCCTTCGAACCGGCCACGCCCCACCTGAACGCATTCCTGGCCGGGCTGGAACAGCGTGAGCCGCGGCCCGTACCCCCTGGCCTGCGTGCCTTCGCCGGCGATTCTACGGCCCTCCGGCTGAATGCGGCGGATTTAACTCACATGTTTACCGCCGCGGAACAGGACACGCTTACGTTACTGCGGGTCAACGTGGTCCTGGCCCGGTGGATCGCCGAACGTAATCTTCCTCTCTATGCCGACGGGGAAGCGGTCGACGAAGCCCTGAAGCAGGGTTTTTCTCTGGGCCTTACCTTTCCTCTCCACCACGTCTCGTACCTCTTTTTCAGCCCCGACGCCGCCCGGTCAGGCGATTTCCTGATTCACATCCGCGCGCTCTACGACATCAACTACACGTTCCGCTTCGACCGGGACATCCTGAATGCCGACGTGATCGTACACGGCACCGAGACCGCTTACACCGACGACAGCGGTCCCCGGACGAGTTACCTGGTGACGCTGGAACTATATGACGAACTGGAATGGGCGCGGTACACCGACTTCGAGGGCCTGTCGGGCCGGAAGCGGGGCGTGGCGGGGTTCTTCCAGCGGGTTTTGTTCTTTATTCCCAAGACCCTGGACGGCCTGGAACTACGGGACGGGCACCTCAAGATCAAGGCCTTCATAGACCAGAACATTGAAGACTTCGAACGGCTCGAGCGCTACCACGTGCGACGCTAGCCGTCCTGCCGAGCGCTGCCACGTGCGACGCTAGCCGTCCTGCCGAGCGCTGCCACGTGCGACGCTAGCCGTCCTGCCGAGCGCTGCCACGTGCGACGCTAGCCGTCCTGCCGAGCGCTGCCACGTGCGACGCTAGCCGTCCTGCCGAGCGCTGCCACGTGCGACGCTAGCCTTCCTGGCCGTCTCCGTCCTGGCCGTCTCCGTCCTGGCCGTCTCCGTCCTGGTCCGAATGGATTCCGCCCAAGGGAATGCGGCGGGCGAAGAGGTACCAGGCGACCACGATCACAATGCCGGCCGCCCCTGCCATAAAGGCCACCAGGCGCGCCGCCAGGGCGTCCAGCAGCAGGCCCGTCCCCAGGGTCGAAATGGAGAACGCCAGGGTGAACAGGCCGTGGTCCGCGGCGAACACCCTTCCGCGGTAGTCTTCGTCCACCACGAGTTGAAGCCCCAGGGAAGAATAGACCCACATCACCATGCTGCCCGCGGCGGCGAGGATGATGCAGACCGCCGCCAGCCAGATGGACGGGGCCTGCGAGAACAGGATGAAGAAAGCGCCGTAGCCTACCAGCCCGATGAGGATGCCCGTCCTCAATTTGCCCAGCCGGATCGAGTCGAAGAACTTGATGAGCACGGCGCCCAGGAGCGTGCCGATCCCTCGGGCCGTGTACAGGATGGCGATGCCCGTGTCGCCCGCGCGGTAGACCTGTCCCCCGAACACGGCGTAGAACAGCACGGCGCCGCCGCCGGCGAGTCCCCAGGTGGCCTTGCCCGGCAGGAAGACCCGCGTGGGCCGGTCGCGGCCGATGTACTTCATGCCCTCGATGAAATCCGACAGGAACCGTACCGGCTGTCCCGCACCGGACGCGGCGGGAATGGCGATCCGGGCCACGAAAACCGCCGATACCAGGAAACTGAAAGCGTTCAACTGAAAGGCGGCGGACCGGCCCAGGTGGTCGGCCACCAGGCCGCCGACGGCGGAACCGATGGTCAGCATGGCGGCCCAGGTCGTACTGGACAGCGCGTTGGCCGCCAGCAGCGCCTTGCCCCGGGCGATACTCGGCAGCGCGGCCGTGCGCGTCACGTCGAAGAAGGGCTGCAGGCCGGACAGCAGCGCCATGAAGAGGTACAGCATCCAGACGTCGTCCGCTGTTTCGACCAGCAGGAACCCGAGGGCCACACCGGCCCGGAGGATATCGGCGGTAATCATCACCCGCTTGCGGTTGTAACGCTCGGCGACGACGCCGGCCAGCGGGGTCATCAGGAAGGGGGGCAGCATCTGGCAGATCGTGACGATACCCAGGGCGAGACCGGAGCCGGTCAGGGCGAGGGTCAGGCCCAGCACGGCGATGGTATTGAACCAGTCACCCGCGTTGGATACGACCTGCGACAGCCAGACGAACCGGTAGGTCCGATTCTCCCTGAGCAGCAGGGTGTACGAGAGGGCCGAACCAGTTTTTGTCGTCACGGGCCAGACCTGCGGTTGACAAGGGCGGGTGGTCCGTTTACCCTTCGATTAATCACTTTGATGGTAAGACTGCGGTTGGAGACGTTACAGGAGGCATGCTGATGAGCAAGCTGAAGTCGATCATGCACAACCGGACACATGGCCACCTGGGGGAAACGCGGCGCGACTGCACCGACTGCGTCCACGTCATGCCGGGCATGCACGGGGACGATGTGACCTGCGAGATCTATACCTTCAAGTACGAGGCCTACAAGGTCCCGAGGCGAAACTCCCTCTCGCCCTCCTTCGCGAACGACTGCGGATTCTACCAGGCCATGACGCCGGTGCAGAAGGCGGAGTCAGAACGCAAGTTCAGAGAATTCTACAAGCGGCTCAAGTAAGGCTGCATCCGGCTGCGATACGCCCGCCGGGACCGCGAGGGCTGGCCCGGCCCGACCCAGCCCTGCCCGCGGCTCGGGGTGCGCGCCGCTACTCGTTCATGGACTTGAGGAAATCCACGTTCGTCGGCGTCCGCGAGAGGCGCTCGGTCATCAGTTCCATGGCTTCCACGGGACCCAGGCCGTCCAGGAACTTCCGCAGGATCTTCACCTTGCCCAGGATATCCGGTTCCAGGAGGAGTTCGGCCTTGCGGGTGGACGACGCGCTCAGGTCGATCGCCGGGAAGATCCACCGGTTCGCCAGCTTGCGGCTGAGCTCCAGCTCCATGTTGCCCGTGCCCTTGAATTCCTCGAAGATGCCCTCGTCCATCCGGCTGCCGGTCTCGATCAGCGCCGTGGCCACGATGGTCAGGCTCCCGCCTTCTTCGATGTTCCGTGCCGCACCGAAGAATCGCCGCGGCTTCTGCAGCGCGTTGGCGTCGATACCGCCGGACAGGATCTTGCCGCTGTGGGGCGTTACCGCGTTGTGGGCCCGCGCCAGGCGCGTGATGCTGTCGAGCAGGATGACCACGTCCCGGCCGTGTTCCACCAGCCGCTTGGCCTTCTCGAGGACCATGTCCGAGACCGCCACGTGACGCTCCGGTGGTTCGTCGAAGGTGGAGCTGATCACCTCGCCCTGGACCGACCGTTCCATGTCGGTCACCTCTTCCGGCCGCTCGTCGATGAGCAGGACCATGAGCACCACCTCGGGGTGATTGTCCGTGATGGCGTTGGCGATCTCCTGCAGCAGCATGGTCTTTCCGGCCTTCGGCGGCGACACGATCAGTCCGCGCTGCCCCTTGCCGATCGGCGTCAGCAGGTCCATGACCCGCGTCGGAAGCTTGTCCTTCAAGTATTCGAGCTGGAAGCGCTCCAGCGGGTAGATGGGCGTCAGGTTGTCGAAGAGCGTCCGTTCCTTGCTCGCCTCGGGATTGTCGAAGTTGACCGTGTCCACCCTGAGCAGCGCGAAGAAGCGCTCCCCGTCCTTGGGCGGCCGGATCTGTCCCGATATGGTGTCCCCGGTGCGCAGGTCGAAGCGCTTGACCTGGGACGGCGCCACGTAGATGTCGTCGGGGCCGTGCAGGTAGCTGTAGTCCGGCGACCGGAGAAACCCGCAGCGGTTGTCCGGCAGCACCTCGAGTACGCCCTCTCCGAAGATCACGCCTTCCTTCTCCGTCTGTGCCTGGAGAATGCTGAAGATCAGTTCCTGTTTCCGCAGGCCCGTGTAGCTCTGCAGATCGAGCTCCTGGGCGATGGAGTACAGGTCCGGCAGGGTTTTCGTCTTGAGTTCCAGGATGTGCATGCTTCCTTCCCTTTGTAAAAACGTTCTTGAAATAACGTTCGGTGAACTCCCTTGAACCCCCGCTTTCCGGGCGTTCCTTAAGGCGCCGTATCCCGCGACGCGTCGTGGGGAGTGTATTTGAGATCAGACTGGGTTGTGAACATGGTGTGCGGCGGAAACGTCGGCTTGCGAACGGGTCGTTTCCGATAGTCGGGCCTGGGCGTGCCGCGTCTGGAGACGCGCGGCTGTATTGGTTCTGGTTATGCCATCAGGGTGCGGGTGCGGGCAAACGCAACTTGCCTTGGTGATAGGGTAATCCCGTAGAATGCGGTACCGGCCGTCATGAATCTTGATCTAAGGAAGATTCGGCTTTCCAATGAGGAATCAATCAGGGGAACGTGCAAGGTTCGGGCTGCCGCCGAGTGGGCGACACGGGTAAATATACGGATTTAAGTCGCGCTGTCAAGTCCCTTGGCCACTTTTTTTCGTAAACGCAATCGCCGCCGGGCCCTTCTGAGGCGCGGCCTACTCGTTCATCTTGGGGTCGAGGGCGTCCCGGAGTCCGTCGCCCATGAGTTGGAATCCGAGCATGGTGAGGGCGATCATGATGGCGGGAAAGGTCGCCAGGTGCCAGTAGGACCGGATGTAGTTGGCGTTCTCGCCGACCATCTGCCCCCAGCTCGGCGTGGGCGGGCTGATGCCGATGCCGATGAAGCTCAGGCCGGCTTCCGCGAAGATGGCCGACGGGATGCCCAGGGCCAGGGCCACGATCAGCGGCGTCAGGCTGTTCGGAAGGATGTGGGTGACGACGATGCGCAGGTGGCTGCCGCCCATGGCCTTGGCCGCCCGGACGAATTCCTTCTCCTTCAAAGACAGAATCTGCCCCCGCAGGAGACGGCATACCCCTACCCATCCGGTCACTCCGATGGCGACGAAGATGTTGAAGAGCCCGGCGCCCAGCCACGACATGATCAGGATGATGAAGAGCAGACCGGGGAAGGCCGACATGATGTCGACACCCCGCATGATGACGCTGTCCACGCGGCCCCCGGCGTACCCCGCCAGGGAGCCCAGGGGCACGCCGATGGCGAAGATGATGGCCTGCACGAGGACGCCCACGGTCATGGAGATCTCCGCACCGTAGATGACCCGGCTGAAGAGGTCGCGGCCCAGTCCGTCCGTGCCGAAGGGAAACATCCACGACGGTTCCTGCCAGGCGACGAGGAAGTTCTGCTTTGTGTAGTGCAGGGGCGCGATCCAGGGCGCGAGCAGCGCCGTGTTGCTCAGCAGCAGCACCAGAAAGAGACCGACAAGGGAGAGCTTGTTGCGGGAGAAACGCCGCGTGGCGTCCGCCCACAGCCCGCTGTCGTGTTTCTTGAAATACCGGTAGGCCCGCGGCCAGAGCAGGGTGAACTCCGTGGCCAGCGCGACGCGGAAGATCTGCCCCGCCCAGGAGAAGAAGGGTTCGAGGCCGTCCCAGCTCATGGATTCCGACAGGCTTTCGGGGATATCCTCCGTGCCGTAGGGGTACTGATCCATCCAGGGACCGAGCAGCCACCACGCCGCGAGCAGGGCGACGACGCCCGCGGCTGCGAAGTAGGACTTGCGCTGGACCACCCGGTGGCAGAAGGACGCCCATCTTCCGGTCTCGTCCTTGTGTCCCAGGCGGTACATGTGAGGCAGGTAGAGCACCAGCTGGATCGCCAGGGCGATCCGTCCCACCTCGAGGATCATGGTGTCCCAGCTCCATCCCAGGATCGCGCCGAGGACCCAGACGATGCCGACTTCGCCCGTTGTGCCGATCGGATCCATGCCTAATCCTTCCTATACCGGATGCGGGGGTCCACCAGCGCGTACATGAGGTCCGTGATGACGTAGATCACGACGATGAGCGACGACCAGAGCAGGGCCGTGGACATGATCATGGGGTAGTCCCGGGCGAACACGCTCGTGGTGAAGTACCGCCCCAGGCCGGGGATCCGGAAGATCGTCTCGATGAAGAAGGACCCCGTGATCAGGTTGGCCATCATCGGTCCCGCGATGGTCAGCAGGGGGATGAGGGCGTTCTTGAACACGTGCACCACCACGACCGAGAACTCGGTGAGGCCCTTGGCCCGGGCGGTGCGCACGTAGTCGGCCCGGATGGCCTCGATCATGTTCGACCGCGTATACCTTGCCACCACGGCCATGTCCCCAAGTGACAGGGCAATCACCGGCATGACCCAGTCCTTGGGCGAATTCCAGCCTCCCGTTTCAAAGAGGTGCAGCCACAGGGAAAAGACGACGGTCAACCCGACGGCGACGACGAAACTGGGCGTGACGATGCTGAATACCGCCGTGAGCGAGGCGACGTAATCGATCCAGGTGTTCTGGTATACCGCCGCGAGAATGCCCAGCAACAAGCCGCCGGTAAGGGCCACGACCAGGGCCATGCTGCCCAGGTGGACGGAGACGGGCCAGGCCTGGGCGATGAGCTCCTGGCAGGTCTTGCTCTGGTGCTGGAAGGAATAGCCGAAGTCGCCCCGAATGACGTTGCTCACCCAGGAGATGTACTGGATGTGGAGCGGCTGGTCGAGGTTGTACTTGCGCATCAGGTTGGCGCGGACCTCGGGCGTCAGCGGAATGCCGCCGGTCTCGCCGCCCGCGTCGAATGGACCGCCGGGCACGGCGTGCATGATGGAGAAGGTGATGACCGAGACGGCGAAGAGTACGGGGAAGATCCAGAGGATGCGTCGGACCAGGTACCTGAAGCCCAGGTTCAGTCCGAGGAGGAAAATGCTGGTGACCGCAAGCATGATCAGCGTGCGGATCAGCATGACGTTCTGGGAGTCGGTGCCCCAAAGCGCCAGGCTCACGGCCGCCAGTGCGATGGCCCGCGCGGCCAGGTGCGGCACGCGAAAGCGCCGCAACAGGGTGGAAGCAGCGACGAACAGCAGGAGCCAGAGCGTCGCGAGGGCGGTATTGAACACGCCGAGCTGCGGCGCCGCGACGGCCAGGGCGACGATGGTGATCAGCGTCTGGACGCCCTTGACGAACGTCGCGTCCAGTTTTCGCCGGTTACCCCAGTATCCCGCGGCCAGGACGAGCAGCAGCCACAGGACGCCAATGATCCCTATAACGGGCATCCGATCGTCTGATCCTTTGCTTGTACTGGAGAATCACTTGCGAAACCGCGATTCGAGGGATGAGGAAACTGCCTGGTGGGGCGAGCCCGTCCGACTGGCCGCGGCGCCAACGGAGTCCGGCTCCGCTGGATGCCAGACAACCTAAGGTCCACCGGGGATTCTGTCAACGTATTTCGGTCGATCCTACGGGGCAAAAACCTGTTGATTCGCCGGGCCGTTTTGTTGTTTCATAGGGGTTATGGATTACCTGTACAATGGATTTCAGGAAGCGGTCCGCCTGCTGGTCACGGGCGAATCCGGCGTGTACACCATCGTCGGCGTTTCCGTGTTCGTCGCGGTGTCCGCGATCCTGCTGGCCTCCTTGATGGGACTGCCCGCGGGCTACCTGCTCGCCACCCACCGGTTCAGGGGCCAGCGGCTGGTGACCACGGTGCTCAATACGATGCTGGCCATGCCGACCGTGGTGATCGGCCTCTTCGTCTACGCCCTGATCTCCCGGCGCGGCCCCCTCGGCTTCATGGAACTGCTGTATACACCGAGCGCCATGATCATCGGCGAGACGCTCCTCGCCCTGCCCATCGTGGCGGCCTTCACCCTTTCTGCGTTTCGGGCCGTGGATTCCCGGATCACGGAGACGGCCCTTACGCTGGGCGCCACGACGGCCCAGACCGCGCGCACCCTCATTTCCGAGGCCCGGTTCGGCATCATGGCGGCGGTAGTGGCCGCCTTTGGACGGGTCATCGCCGAGGTAGGCGCGGCCATGATGCTGGGCGGCAACATCAAGGGAAGCACGCGGACCATGACGACGGCGATCGCCCTGGAGAGCAACAAGGGGGAGTTCGGCCTGGCCATCGCCCTCGGGATCATCCTTCTGCTCACGGCTTTCGGCGCGAACATTCTCTTTCACTGGCTGCAGGGGTTCGACGACTGATGGCCGATCCGATCACGGCCGATCCGGTCGCGGACGGTCCGAAAACCGCCGGTCCGAACACGGCCGATCCGATCATCGTGGGCGAGCACCTGGCGCACCGTTACGGTCCCGGGTTTCATTTACAGGTCGATAACCTCGCCCTGTACGCCGGAAGGACCTATGCCGTCTACGGGGCGAACGGATCGGGCAAGTCCACGCTTTTGAACATACTCGCCCTGCTGACCCTGCCGCAGGAGGGCCGGATCCTCTTCGAAGGGCGGCCCGTGAACGGGGCCGATCCGGGCCGCAGCCGGCAGTACCGCCGCCGCGTCACGCTGCTCATGCAGCACGTGTACCTGTTCCGGTCCACCGTATTCGAGAACGTGGCTTCCGGCCTGCGGTTCCGCGGCATGGCGAAAGAGGCCATCGAAGCACGCGTGACCGGCATGCTGGACAAGGTGGGACTCCGACAGTTCGCCCACCGGCCCGCCCACAGCCTGTCGGGCGGAGAAGCGCAGCGCGCGGGACTCGCCCGGGCCCTGGTCACGGCCCCCGACGTCCTGCTGCTCGACGAGCCCACGGCCAGCGTGGACGCGGCACACGGGAAGCAGATCGAGGCGATTCTCGCGGAGACCTGCCGCCAGCGGCGCATGACCGTCGTGCTCTCGACGCACCAGTACGACCAGGCCTATCGTATCGCCGACGAAGTGTTGATCATGCGTGACGGACGGATGCTCGAGAAGGAACCGGAGAACGTCTTCAAGGGACGCATCGAGGAATCTGCCGACGGACCGGTCGTCTATCTGGACGGCGGGGTGACCCTGCGATCGGACACGGCCGCGCGCGGACCGGCCCACATCGTCATCTCTTCGCGGGAAATCCGGCTGGCGAGGTCGCCGCGCACGCCGACGCGTACGCCAGACGCCGCGAATACGCTCGCAGACGCCGCGAATACGCTCGCAGACGCCGCGAATACGCTCGTGGGCGTCGTGACCGCGGCGGCGGTGGACGGAGACCGTATCCGTCTGGACGTGGACGCCGGACCGTGCCGGGACATCGGCGCGCCACCGGCCGCCTGCCCTCACACGGACGCGGCCACCGGCCCACCACCGGCCGCCTGCCCTCACACGGACGCGGCCGCCGGCCTTCGACTGACCGTCCACGTGGCGCGGACGTCTTTCGCGGGCATGGGCATCACCGTCGGGGATACGGTGTATGCCGCCATCGACGCCTCGGCCGTGCGGGCTTCATGAAGGACCAACCACGGAGGAACCAATGACCACCCGGGAACCATCAAGCCTGGTCATGGGCAAGGACGAATTGCTGATGGACGGGAAGTACCTGTCCACGCTCCGGGAAGCGAACGAACTGCTGGACGACGCGGAAGCCCTGCGGGAACGCATGGCCGAAGACGGCTACCTGCTCATCCGCGGCCTCCACGATCCGGATAAGGTCCGGGAAGCGCGCAGGGTCGTGCTGGAGAATCTCCAGGCAAACGACCAGATCGATCCGGACTATCCCCTCGACCTGGGGGTGGCTGCGCCGGGCAAGCGGGGCGCGTTCTTCGGCGGCGCCAAGCGGGTGACCCACACCGACGAGTTCCTCTCCGTAGTCAATTCTCCCGAAATCATGGGGTTCTTCGAGCGGTTCCTGGGCGGCCCCGTCCTCACTTTCGACTACAAGTGGCTTCGGGCCGTGGGTCCGGGCGACAATACCGGGGCGCATTACGACATGGTCTACATGGGCCGGGGCACGCCGAACCTGTATACCGTGTGGACGCCCCTGGACGACGTGACCTACGACATGGGACCCCTGGTCATCCTGGCCGGATCCCACCAGTTCGAGGCCGTCAAGGAGACCTACGGACAGATGGATGTGGACCGGGACCACGTGACGGGCCACTTCACCAACGAGCCCATCGAGATGGTCGACCAGTACGGGGGCCAGTGGCAGACGAGCGAGTTCAGCATGGGGGACGTGATCGTCCTCGGCATGTACACCATGCACGGGTCCATCAACAACACGTCGAACCGGTTCCGCATCAGCACAGATACCCGCTACCAACTGGCCAGTGAGCCCGTCGACCACCGGTGGATCGGCGAAAACCCCGTCGCCCATTACGCATGGACCGAGGGGAAGACCGTTTCCATGGAAGAGATGCGGCGGAAGTGGAAGGTCTAGCGCGTTGAGCGGATGTGCCGTCACTCCCAACCTGCGGGAAGACGCCTTGCACCTTAATCGAAACATTGCCTGCAATCTTGCCGGCGTGGTCCTGCTGCTCGTACAATTCGCGGCCTCCGCGTGCCAGACGTCGGGTGTCCGCGATCGCGTGGCGTACCTGGCCGAACCCATCGGCGACGGCCAGGTGGCCGCCGTGGTCGATTCGGCGCGGATCCGGCAGACCATTACCGACCTGGTGTCCTTCGGCTCGCGGGTAGCCGGTTACCCGGGCGCCACCGAAGCGGCTCACTACCTGGCCGGCCGCATGCGGGAAATCGGCCTCGAGGACGTGGAGATGGAGGAATTCGTCTCATCCATCCCCCTGGATGAAGGCGGCGAACTGACCCTCCTGGATGCCACGACCCTGGAGGCCCGGACGATCCCCCTTTACGCCCTGTGGCCCAACCTGGTGCGTACCTCCACGACGCCGCCAGGCGGCATCACGGGAATGCTTCACTACGTCGGAAATGGCGAGTGGGCGGACTTCAACGGTATCGATCCCACCGGCGCCGTCTTCCTGATGGATTTCAATTCCGGCGTAAACTGGCAGCGGGCCGCCCAGCTCGGCGGCCGGGCCGTGATCTTCGCGGAACCCGACCACACCACGAGGGTCGACGGAGAGGAAAAGCACCTCCAGGTACCCCTCGACTTCCCCCGTTTCTGGATGAAAAAGGCAGCGGCCCGGCCCCTGGTCGAATACCTCGAATCCAACGGTTCGATCAACGTCAGGGCAAGAGGACGCATGACCTGGAAACGGCGGCCGGCCTACAATGTCTTCGGTAAGATCCCGGGGACGCATCCGGTGCTGAAGGATGAGGTCATCGTCCTCAACGCCTACTACGACTCCATTTCCGCCGTGCCGGCCGTATCCCCCGGCGCGAACCAGGCGTCGGGCGTTGCCGCGCTCCTTGAAATGGCCCGCTACTTCGCGGCCCATCCTCCCGCACGCACCGTGTTGATACTCGCGACATCGGGCCACTTCATGTCGCTCAGCGGGATAAACGACTTCTCCTACCGCCACGCGCGCATCTCCAGTCACTTCGCGGACGAGCTGGAAGACCCCATCAACATCAAGCTCTTCGCCGGTATCGACCTGTCCAGCGCGCGCGATCAGGTCGGCGTCATCTACTCCGGCGTCTTCTTCGGGGGGGATTCCTTCGAGAAACAGCGGTTCTTCACGCCATTCGGCCGGACCTTCATGGGTTACGCCGACGAAGTGATCCGGCGGGGCGCCATACCGGTCGACGCCCTGGTGAACGTGATCTCCCCCTCACAGGGGCACCGGACCGCCGGTTTCTTTCCCGCCGGCCAGATCGGCCTCGAAGCCGAACTCATGTTCTGGATGGGGATCCCGGCCCTGTCCTTCGCCACGGTGTTCGATGTCCGAGAGTTCGTGGACACGCCCATCGACGACCTCGACCGGGTCAACTTCCGCAACGTGTACACGCAGACTCTGCTGCTGACCGAGCTCTTCGGCCGCGGCGTCAACGATCCCCGCCTGTTCCCGGACTTCAAGATGCAGCTCGAGGACCGCTTCGTGAACGGCAGGATCCGGGTCGTTGAGTTCGATCCCCGGGAGGACTACATCCCGAGCAAGCCCAAACCCGGCGCCGTAGTCCGATTCCGCCGCTACAACAAGACCATCAGCGGCGTCAAGAACGAGATCTTCGTGGTGGCGGACAGCACCGGGGTAGCCGAAAGTACCGAACTGGAGGCAGGGCGCACCTACCCCACGGAAGGTTACGTGATGGACCCCGAAACGGGGGAAATCATCTACGCGCCGGACCGCGGTCCCTACGGGGAAGGCGCCTACCCCCTCGAGATCAAGATGGACTGGGTGGACAAGGAAAAACCCACGGTGGTCTTCCGGTCCGAGGCGACCAACATCTACGACCTGGTGGATCCGCGCTTCCTGACCCGGCTGAACGAGGCCGTGGTGCTCGACGAGTCGGGCAATCCGCCCCTCGAATGGGGCATGACCTTCCAGGAGGGCGGGTGGACCACGGGTTTTTCGTACGAGGAGGACACGGCCGTCCTCTTCATGCCGCCGGAAAGCCGGTTCAAGGTCACCATGTCCACCGGCCTGTTCGGCCGCCGCCTCATCCTGACCAACGCGGACGAGAACAACCCGGAGGGAATCGGGTTCAAGGCGGGGATCGACGCCATCCCCCTGACCTCCTACCAGGTGGCGAAAGACATGTGGCACCTGGACGAAGCGCGGATCGGCGCGCTCAAGTCCGTCGGCGTGAGCAACACCCGGCTGGACGACTTCCACCGGGAGGCGGGCCGCCTGCTGGACCTGGCCGAAGCGGCCCGGCAGGCCCTGCAGTGGGACCGGTTCATCAAGCACGCCCGGGCCGCGTGGGGATACGAGTCCCGCGCCTATCCGGACGCGACCGGGACGGCCAACGACGTCGTGAAGGGCGTACTGTTCTACATGGTGCTCGTTATCCCGTTCGCATACGCCCTGGAGCGGTTGGTCTTCGGATTCGCCAACGTGTACAAGCGGATCGCCACTACCGTCGCCATCTTCCTGGCTGCATACGGTTTGCTGCGGTTCACCCACCCGGCCTTCCAGATCACCACAGCGCCCGACATCGTGCTCCTCGCCTTCATGACCTTCGTTCTCGCCGCAGTCGTCATCTGGATCATTTCCCAACGATTCAGCCAGACCATGCGGGAGGTCCGGCAGGACAACCGTACCGTGCAGTCCACCGACGTGCGGCGCTCGAGCGCCCTGGCCACGGCCTTCTCCCTGGGCATCGGCAACATGCGGAAGCGCAAGGCCCGGACCCTGCTGACTTGCGTCACCCTGGTGCTCCTGGTGTTCACCGTGCTTTCCTTCACCTCCGTGCAGACCTTCCTCAGGTTGCAGACGCTGAGCCGGGACACGGAGCCCACCTACACGGGCTTCCTCGTCCGCAACCCCAACTGGGGACCGCTCCAGAAACAGACCTTTCAGTACGTGGATTCCGAATTCGGTTCGTCGGAGGCCGAAGACCGGGGCATCACCATCGTATCCCGGTCGTGGTACTCCGGCACGTTCCCCGGCGAGACGACCTTCATCAGGATGGACCGGGAGGGACCGGACGGTACGAACCATTCCACCTATGCCTCGGCCATCCTCGGCCTGCTGCCGGAAGAAGGGGAGGTGAGCGGCCTGGACCGCACGCTGAAATCGGGCCGGTGGTTCGAGCCCGGGGAGCGCGAAGTATGCATCGTCCCGGCCGAAATGGCGGAGCTGCTCGGTTTGACCGGGGATGAAATCGTGGGATCCGAAGTCCTCGTGTTCGGACAGCCCTTCGAGGTGATCGGCGTGTTCGACGCGGCCGATCTCGAGAGGATTACCGACCTGGACGGCGAGCCGCTCACACCCGTGGACTACACGGCGACGGGCCAGGATCTGCTGACCGAACTCGCCCTGATGGACTACGACGAAGAGCCCGTGGATATGGCTGCGTTCGAGCACCTGCCGGCCGCGAACATCCTGCTGACCCCGCAGGCCTATGTGAATGATCTCGGCGGGACCCTCCGCTCCGTCGCGGTCCGGTTTCCCACGGACGAAGCGGCCGCCAACCGGATCGAACGCTTTATGCAGCGTCTCGGGATCCCCGTGGTGGCGTCCGTGGACGGAGAGGTCGCGGTATACAGCGCCATGGCGTTGAGTTCGCTGTCCGGACTCGGCGATCTGTTCATTCCCATGGTCGTGGCCGCCCTCATCATCCTGAACACCATGATGAACGCCGTCTACGAACGCTTCAGCGAGATCGGGGTTTACAGCGCCGTGGGCCTGGCACCGGCCCACATCGGCGCGCTATTCATGGCGGAGGCGGCTATGTATGCCGTCATCGGCGGCATGTCCGGCTACCTGATCGGCCAGACCCTGGCCCGGGGGATCACGGAGTACCAGTTGCTCGCGGGGCTGAACCTGAACTACTCGTCCCTTTCCGCCGTGGCCTCCACGTTCATGGTCATGGCGGTGGTCATGCTGTCGACGATCTATCCTGCACGAAAGGCCTCCCAGATGGCCGTGCCGGACGTCAACCGGCAGTGGTCCTTCCCCGAGCCCGAGGGCGACGACTGGCGTTTCGAGTTCCCCTTCACCATCAGCCGCACGGAGACGCTTGGCCTCTACGCCTACCTGACGCGATTCTTCGAATCCCACGGCGAAAGCACGCTGGGGAATTTCTTGACGGACGAGGTGGTCCTGACCGGGAAGAATGGACTCGCTTCGGCAGTCGGGGGGGCGGCCACGGCCGTTCCGGGCGAGGGGCGGGCGTCCGATGTTGTTCCGGAAGCGTCCACTTACGAAATCAGCATGAAGACCTGGCTGGCACCCTACGACGCGGGGGTCAGCCAACGCGTGTCCCTCCACGCGGCCCCCGCCGAGGAAGAACACGACCTGTACGCGGTGTGGGTGCACATCTACCGCCTGAGCGGCGACGTGGATTCATGGCAGCGGCTCAACCGGCGTTTCCTGAATGTGCTGCGCAAGCAATTCCTGGTATGGCGCACCGTGGACCAGGAGGTCAAGAAGGTCTACGCGGACGAAGGCCGGGAGATGATCGCGGCAGTGACGGGTGAAGTGGTCGCGGAACCCGCCAGAGACGCGGGAGAGCGAGCGATTTGAGCGCGGGCCTGTTGTCAGACTGTTGGAGCGAAACCATGAAAGGCGACAGCAACGGAGGCCCTGGAGGTCCTGGAGGTCCTGGCGGCCTTGGAGGCCCCGGAGACCTCGGAGGCCCCTGGCTCAGGACGCTCATGGGCCAGAACGTACGGGTCATGACCCCGGGTTCCGCCACGGAGGATCGCGTCACGGTCATCGAGGCCGTCGAACCGCCCCACAGCCCGCCGCCCGTATTCACCCGGCACGCCTTCATCGAGATGTTCCTGGTTGTCAAAGGCATGCTTACCTTCCAATTCCTTAACGAAAGCGCCTTCGTGCTCGAGGCCGGCCAGATGGTTACGGTGCCGGGATGGAAACCCCATTCGTTCTGGAACACAGGGGACGATCCGGCGCACGTTATGCTGATCTGCACGCCCGCGGGGCTTGACCGCTTCTTCAAGGCGTCCGATCAGCTGCTGGAGCGCATGTCCGCCGACACGTCCGATCCTGATGTACTGAAAGTGGAAATGGACCGCCTGCGGGAAGAGTTCGGGCTGGAACACGTGGCGCCGGCACCGGTGTGAGGAGTGTCTGCGGTGCCAGGTGGGCGGTCCTTACCAGACAGCCTTCTCGTAGAAACTGCGGAGCACGTTGTCCGAAGTCACAAGCGGGCAGTTGTGTAGAGAAGCCGTGGCGACGATCGTCCGGTCGACAGGATCCTGGTGATTCCAATCCAGTTGCAGGTTCCTGATCCAGGTACTCAGATCCACGGGCAATATTTCCACCCGACTGGTTTGCTCCAGGTTTTCCAGGTATTCCGCGCCGGAAAGCGGCAGTACAAGCCTGCCCCGTTCTACTTTGATGCCGATCTCCCAGATCGATATCGAACTGACGCCTACGCGGTCGGCCTGTGCGATGGTCTCTTCGGCGGTCTCGGACAGGCGGCCGGGGTCGAGCGTCCAGAATATCAGTGAGGACGTATCCAGTACGACCATTACGCTTCATCCCATTCGTCGGTGGTGGGCGTGTTGATGTCCTCGCGGTAGACGACTTTCCCACGCAGCTTCTCGAATACCCGGTCAACCGGTTGCTTTGTTCCAATGGGCCGAATGCGCAGCACGGGACGCCGGTTGTGTGTCACGATCAGTTCTTCGCCCGATTCCTCGATCTCCCTGAAAACTTGGAGCATGTTGGCTTTGAGCTTGCTTTTCGAAATCGTCGGCATGCGGTCCTCGTTTGGTATAAAATGACTATAGTCATGTCTATGGTCATATATAAGGCATCGTCCTGCAAATGTCAAGTCAGTTTATCGCCTCATTCGAGGAAATCCCTAATCTGTCCGTATGTCATTTCTCCAGTCAAAAAGTTAAGTCTTCTTGCGGTTAAACCGTTGACTTTCGACGTCCCGACGTCTATAATTCTACTATGGCAAATGATCATAAACGATATGCTCCAGGGCAAGTAAGGGACGCCATAATACGAGTAATGAGGCTTTCGTCGGATGCTTTGTCGGCGAAGCAAGTTGCTGAAAGAGTCGCGAAGGTCGAAGGACACATGCCAGAGTCTTCTATAAGATCCTATCTGCGCCTTAATACTCCATCAATGTTTGTAAGGGAAAGAAGAGGAATTTACCGACTCAAAGACGATTATGACAGCAGTTTGCAACAAACGATACTTAGCAATACTGAGTTGGAGACACCTTACAGAATTGGAAATGCCACGTTAATTCACGGTGACTGTTTAGACTGGCTGGATGCTCGGGAAGATAGCTCAATACATGCTATAGTCACAGATCCACCCTACGGTCTGCAGGAATACTCGAGGAAAGAACAGTCGAAGCTCAGAAGCAGGAAGGGAGGAGTCTGGAGAATACCTCCTTCATTTGACGGAAACGTCCGGTCGCCACTACCCCGATTTACTACTCTAACTGATGGACAGAAGCTGTATCTCCGCGAGTTTTTCTTTATTTGGACCCGGCTACTGTTACCCAAGCTGGTACCGGGCGCTAATGTTGTTGTTGCTTCTAATCCTCTTCTTTCCCATATCGTTTCAGGCGCCATTGCGGACGCGGGTCTTGAAAGGAGGGGTGAAATTGTACGGTTGGTGATGACAATGCGAGGTGGCGACCGGCCTAAGGCGGCGCACGATGAATTCGAAGGGGTCAGTGTACTCCCAAGATCCATGTGGGAGCCCTGGTTGCTATTTCGTAGGCCTATCGAAGGAAGGGTTCAGGATAATCTGCGTAAATGGCGAACTGGAGGTTTTCGTCGACCGGACAGCTTTAAACCCTTTGGAGATGTGATCCGATCTTCTCCGACTAGGAAGAATGAAAGGGCTATCGCGCCACATCCAAGCTTAAAGCCACAAACATTCATGCGTATGTTGGTAAGAGGCGTGCTTCCTCTTGGGCAGGGTATAGTAGTTGACACTTTCGCAGGAGCCGGTTCTACGCTAGCTGCAGCGGAAGCAGTGGGATATGAGTCAGTTGGAATTGAGAAGGACTCGCTGTATTTCAATATGGCAAAAAAAGCAGTCCAATCGCTTTCTGAACTATGATTGTGCACGCAAAATAACAAGGATTTACAAGTCTTTGTATACCCAGTTCTCGCGGAATCTCGCCACGCCATATCGATCGAGCGTTGCAGTTCGTGTACCTAGTTCACTACGAGGATTCCGTCGAAAGTCTTCCAAGGTCACATGAGATAAGTAGACCTCCTTGAAAACCATTGGCCGTCTTGCTGAAGCTGGTTCAGTTTTGTTGTCCACCTTGTAGACAAATACACACATCCACTGATTTCTTGCCCCGTGTGTATCGACTGCGCCACCTTTTTTCCTTGTGGTTTTTATCTCCACCCCCTGATCTCCAGCCTTTACCGAGTTTCCAGGATAAACTCCCTGAACTACCAGGTCTGGATGCCCATTGAAATAGTTGTTCTCCGTAAGTACGCGTGAGTGTTTGGCAAGACTTGCCGTTAGCATGTCAGACAGGACTCCGGACATGATGGCTGGTCGCAACATATCGTCAAGACGTTCCAGTCCACGTGCTACTAGGTGGGAATTGACATCGTGAAAGAAATCGTAAACGTCCTGCATTGCTGACTCGAAATCCATCAGACGAAGTTGATAAGGAAGATCACGGTCAGTGTTGAATGCATCACGTACAACTTCGTTTCGAATCTGGTTGATTGGAACACCTCCAGTGTATTTTTCATTACACAATAGTGGAATTACATGCCAGTAGTAGCAAACCTATTTAACAGTAATTTACGTTATCAACATTACAAATCAACCGGCCGCAGATCCAGGGCCAGATCGCGGAAGTCCTTTACCCGGTGGAGGGTGATCAGGTTGGTGTCGTGCTGGTTCTTGCCGCCCCGGGCGGTGCGGGCGACGACCAGGAGATCGTCTCCGGAGATGACCTGCGAGGCGTAGCTGAAGGACTCCATCATGCTCCTGCTCATGGCCACGCAGCCGGCCTGGAACCAGTTCAGCGCGTCCACGCTGTACATGAGCATGAGGATGCGCCGCTCGTTGCCCGGCGGACCGCTGAAGCCCATGCGTCGGAGGGGCTCCCGGTCCTGCCACGGGTTGGTGGACAAGGTCACGGTGGTCCAGTACAGGCCGCCTTCCTCGTCGTGGACGATCTGGAACTTGCACTGGGCGCCCGGCATGGGGTGGAACTGGACGAACCGGTAGTCCAGGGTCTGGCCATCGTCCTCGACCCGGCCGATGGAAGCCAGGCTCGACGTCGTGTGGCCGTCTACGATCGTGCGCATGATCATCCGGATCTCGCCGTCCACCCGTACGATGTTGCCTTCCAGGAAACTGTCGGCCGGAACTTTGTGGGTCGCGCTCTCCGGGTACCTGCGTTGCGAAAGCACGTCAGGGATGCCCGGGAACCGGACGTGATTCGACATCCGCCAGGCCGCCTGATTCAGCAGATCGCGTGAAAGGTTGCCCGCGACCACCAGGGACTTCCAGTCGAAGCGGCTGGGTGCGTCGCAGGTCTCGAAGGCACGGTAGGCGAAGCCGTTGTGGATCAATACCGGCGTGGGCGCGCAGTGGTGCCTGCCCTCGAATAGGGTGACGGGTCCCTCCCAGTTGGCGCCACCGTCGCGGGATCGGCCGATGACAATATCCCGGCTCTTCCGCCGGTTGCCGATGAGGTAGGCGTCGTCTTCGTGGGTCCAGATGGTCGCCCAGATGAAATCCTGGCGGGCCGCCAGGCTCCACGTGGCGCCGTCGTCGTCGCTGATCAGCACCTCGGTCTGGTCCGGCACGGCTTCCTTGAGCGGCGACGGACGAAACCACTCGTAACTGGCCAGCAGGCGTCCGGAGTCCATCCGGGCGATCGAGGGCGAACCGGCGTACACGTTCTCCGGATCGGGCGAAGTAGCCAAAACGAGGTAATCTTCGGCGAGCAGTCGGTTCATAGATCAAAAGCTCCTGGAGGGTCAAAGTGCCGGGTGTGTGAGATGAACAATCGATTTTACCGGGTAAGGAAGGGCCTGTCAACATTGCCCTTGATCTGAACATAGCCCTTGATCTGTTCCGCCCACCCAATGTATCATAGAACCGATCACAACAACCCCCATATCAGTTTATCGGAAGAGACCGAATCTAAGTAACTGAACCGAGCGAGCCGAGCGAGCCGGGAGGATACGCATATGGCCGGGAAATCTAACCTGTCCCGCAGAGACGTGCTGATCAAGGGAGGGATCGCGACCGCCGGCATGACGCTGTTGCCGTCCCACGTGCTGGCCCAGTTGGACCAGCTGGCAAGGGACGAAACCCCCGTAAACTGGATCGACGAATTCGGGCCGCCGCGAAGCCCCGATTTCGTGCTGCTGGACTGGAACGGCCTGGAGTCATGGATTACGCCCGTGGACCAGTTTTTTTCGGCCAGCCACTATCCCGAGCCGACTGTCGACGGAGATACCTACAGTCTCGAAATCACGGGTGCGGTGAGACAGAGGCTCAACCTGAGCCTGGACGAGATCAAATCCATGCCGCGCAAAGACCTGGACTTCACCCTCGAGTGCTCGGGCAATCGGGGCGTTCCCGTCTTCCGCGGCGGCGTGTTCAACGCCCGGTGGACCGGCACGCCGCTGGCGCCGATCCTGGAGCGGGCGGGCATGTGGGACAACGGCATGGAGGTGGTTTTCTTCGGGCACGACGAGGGGGAGGAGGTCATCACCCCCCGCCGGAGCGAACCGCTGACCATGAAGCAGAACTTCGCCCGTTCCCTCACCATGGCGCAGGCCATGGACCCGGACATCCTGCTGTGTTACGAGGTGAACGGCCAGACGCTGCCGCCGAAGCACGGCTATCCCCTGCGCCTCATCGTACCCGGTTGGTACGGGATTACCCAGGTGAAGTGGCTGAAGCGCATCGAAGTACGCACCACGCGGTACATGGGGCGGTTCATTTCGCGGGATTACGTCACGATCCGCGAGGAGACCCACAACGGAGAGACCGTGTGGCGCCAGGAGTCCGTGGGCAAGGGCCGCATCAACTCCGTCACGGCGCGGGTCACCCGGGTCGGTCCCCTGCACCGGATCTACGGCGCGGTCTGGGGCGAACCGCTCAGGGAGGTGCAGGTGTGCATCGACGACGGTCCGTGGCAGACGGCGGAGATCATCGAGGGCGAGGACGCCGAGTACGCCTGGAAGTTCTGGCGGCTGGACTGGGACCGCCCGTCCCCCGGCGAGCATACGATCACGTCGCGGGGCATAACGACGGCCGGTACGATGCAGCCGGCGCCGGACGACCCGTACCTGGCCGGCAAGAAGACTTACTGGGAGAGCAACGGGCAGGTAACTCGCACTATACGGACCTTCGAAAGCTAGGGAACCGTTTCCCGATCCATGATCATCGATTCCCACGCGTACTGCTTTCCGCCGGGTGACGCGAAGGCCGGGTACGCCGACGCCCGGGACCACCTGAGATGGATGCAGGCCGAGCACGCGGTCCATCACCAGCCGGCCTGGCGGGTCCGGGACCGGGCGCCCGCCTCGTCTGAGGCGATCGCGCCTGAGGCCCCCGGAGACTGGTCCACGCTCCCCGACGTGGATTTCCGCGTCGATCGAACTCACGGCCGCGTGGTGTGGACGATCGACGGAGAAGACTACACCAAGCAGTTCTACCCGCCCCACCTGCGCAATCTCGAATACACGCCCTGCGACCTGATCGCCGAGTTGGACTACGCGGGCGTGGACGCCGCCCTGCTCCATACCAATCCCATGCTGGGCCGCGACAGCGCGTTCCAGGCCGAATGCGTCGCCGCCTTTCCCGGCCGCCTGTATTCCATGGCGCCCGTGGACGAATGGCGCATCGCCGCGGAACCGGACCGGGTAATCGAAGAGATCGAACGGGCCGTGCGGGAACACGGGCTGCACGCCGTCAAGTTCAATGCCTCGCTGGCCTACCGCGGAAGCGAGCAGCCGTGGAGCGGCGGCGCCTACCGTCCGTTCTGGGACGCCGTGGCCGCGATGAACGTCCCTGTTTTTTTCACCCTGGGCGCCGGCCCCGTCCTCGGCTACCATGCCGACCTCACGCAGGGATACTTAGGCGAGCTCGGCGTGCTCATGGACTGGATGGACCGCTACCCGGATACGGTCTGCAGCATCACCCACGGTTTCCCCTGGCGCATGTTTATCGAAGGAGACCGTCTCGTGTTGCCGGATGGCCTGTGGAGACCGTTCGATAACCCCAACCTCAGCCTGGAAGTCTGCTTCCCCGTGCGCATCGGCGACCTATTCGATTATCCCTACCGCGAGGCCTGGCCGGCGCTGGAGGAGATGGCGGGCCGCATTGGAGCGGACCGGTTACTGTGGGGCACGGACATGCCCTTCCAGAACCGGTTCTGCACCTACCGCCAGTCCCGGGACTGGATCGAGAAGTACGCGGATTTCTTGAGCGAGGCGGACCTGGCCGCGATCATGGGCGGTACCGCCGCGCGCATCCTGGGCATCGCCAGCACCCGCAAGTTTACATAACACGGAGGATCCCATGCACGTCGGTACCCAGCAGTTCAGCACGGCAGACGAAGACCTGGAATACCTGGCCCGTCACGGCGTCTTCAACAAGAGCGAACTCAACATCACCTTCCACCGGGAGTACGGCTGGGACGTGGAGGAACTGGCGGCCAAGAAGGAAAAGTGCGCCCGTTTCGGGATCGAAATGGAAATGGTGGCCCTGCCCATCGCCGACCTGAACGTGGACGGCGGCCAGGTGCCCAACTACATGCTGGGCAAGTACGAAGAAGGCGACAAGGAAATCGAGCTGGTCTGCAACATGGTGCGCCAGGCCTCGGAAGCGGGCATCCCCGCGATCAAGTACTACCTGTGCGAGATGGAGAACCAGCGCACCGAGAGCGATCCGCCCGGACGCGGCGGTTCGATCTACAGCACCTGGGACCTGGAGAAGGCGAAGGACCGGCCGGCCAGGTACGACGAGCCCGTGACGGCCGAGATGAACTGGGCCCGCATCACCTACTTCCTGGAACGGGTGATCCCCGTGGCAACGGAATGCAAGGTCCGCATGGCATGCCATCCCTGCGACCCGTGGCTCCCGCCCGGATATCGCTGCGTCGACCGCGTGCTCGGTGGCTTCGATGGTTTCAAGCAATTCATCGAGATCTGTCCCAGCCCCTATCACGGCGTCAACCTCTGCCTGGGTTGCATGGCGGAGAGTTCGCTGGATCCCCTCAACGAAGTGCCGGACATCATCCGCTACCTCGGCTCGCGCAAGAAGATCTTCCTCTGCCACTTCCGCAACATCGTGGGCGGGCGCAACAAGTTCCAGGAGGTCTGGCCCGACGAGGGCGTGATGAACATGCACCGCAACATGCAGGCGCTCAAAGAGGTTGGCTACCCGCACATGTGCGTGCCCGACCACGCGCCGGGTCACAAGGATCCGGACAGCTACCGGCAGGCCTTCGCCTACGAGTTCGGCTACATCCGGGCCATGATCCAGGCCGTGATGGACGAGGGGTAGGGCCACCCGGTTCTTCAGAATATACTCAACCATCTAATCGGTATTTGACCGGCAATAGCTTGTCGAAATACGTTGCCACGTGTGTTTTAATTTCAAACAATAACGGAACTATATTGACATTAATGTTCGAAATGAGTATATGTCCTATTACGTATCGCCAACCGATCCACCACTGCGAGGGAGGTGAGTAATGGATCTCGGAGAGCTCGGACAAAGACTGCGTTATGCGCGGGAGTTCAGGGGGCTCAGTCAACAGGCGACGGCGGATGCCATTGGGGTGACAAGAACAGCAATAACTCAGATGGAATCCGGTAACCGGTCAGTTTCGACAATGGAACTGGCAAGACTTGCTGAATGCTTTCGACGACCGATAGGCTTCTTCTTTCAGGAGGCTGCCGAGGAAAAGGATATCTTCGTTGCCTTGTATCGTGTCGCGCCGGAATTAAATGTGGATCCTACTGTGCGTGAGCAGGTCTGGGGGTGCCTTAGTCTTTTTCAAGAAGGTGTTGCCCTGAAGGAGGTCCTTGGACTGGATTCTCGTACCGGTTTACCCACGTATGATTTCAGAACTCCCAGGACGAAGGGAGAAGCCATTACTCAAGGCAACAAAGCGGCAGTCGAAGAACGCCGTCGCCTGGGTCTGAGCGAATCTCCGGTTCGCGGAATCTCGGAACTCATCGTATCTCAAGGCGTTTGGGCATCAGATGCAGAACTGCCTAATGGTGTTTCTGGTCTTTTTCTGAATCATATCTCATTCGGTCTGGCCATTGTAGTCAATGCTAACCATTCTCGAGGACGCAAGAAGTTCTCGTATGCTCATGAATACGCGCATGCCTTAATGGATAGAAATGGACAGTTGTCTGTTTCGAGTAGTGATAATTCATCAGAACTCGTTGAAGTACGAGCCAATGCTTTTGCAGCGTCTTTCTTGATACCTGCCGATGGCGTTTATGAGATTTTTCAGAATCTGGAACTTAAAACCCCGTACCACAGGATTCAGACTGTCTATGATGCTGCCAGCGGTGGTTCTTCTGAAGGAGTAATACGTAAAGAGTCAAGTTCCAAAACAATCTCATACAAGGATGTGGCACAAGTTGCACATCGTTTCGGGGTTAGCTATCAAGCGGCTCTATATAGACTTAAAAGCCTTAAGTTGTTAACTGATAAGGAGACGGACAGCCTAAAGTCACTTGAGGGATTCGGTAAACAGCTACTCAATGAGCTGAATGACGCAGATAGTGTCGAACGAAAAGACAATATACAACGGTCAGGGCGTGAATTGCGTTTCGAGGTTGCAAATCTGGCCATTGAAGCCTATCGACAGGAGGAGATTTCGCAGGGACGACTTCTCGAACTTAGTAAAGTACTTAAAATCGATGGTCCACGATTCCTGGACCTTGCTGCTAAAGCTCGAGGGGATTAAAGGGTAATTGTGATGCAAATGTCCTCAGTCGCTCTGGATACATCTGTGCTTGTCAATTTCCTGCGAATAGCTCGTATGGACCTATTAAGGCGACATTCCCTTAATTACATCGTTACGGATCATGTCGTGTCAGAAATAACCGATCATTACGCGGTACAGAAGCTTCAACTACGAAACTCCATTTCTGACGGCACGCTACAGCAAATGACCATAAAGAGTACTGATGAACTGGAGCTTTTTGGATCACTTATCGCAACGAGGATCCTGGGTGGTGGTGAGTGTTCTGCCATCGCGCTTGCGGTCCATCGTAATCTCATCCTGGCAATGGATGACCGCCGTGCCATTAAGCATGCTCATAGTATCAACCAAAATCTTAAAGTCATTACAACACCAGATCTGCTCGAATCCATGATAGATCAGGATCTGTTGAGTGAAAATGAAGCGGCGGCGATAAAGGACCAATGGGCGCGAAAACACCGTTTCATAATTAAGGATTCTGGTGATGGACTACATCGATTCATTCGCAGAAACCGGATTAGTAGACACGGGAGGAATCCATACAACTAAAAACGGGATGTAGAAACTACTGGTAATATCCATACAGTTGAACAATTTGGAGTTTTGAAAATGGACTGGAAAGACCGCCTTTTTGAAGACTTGAAGAGAGACGAAGGGGTTCGTCTTATACCCTACATGTGTCCGGCAAACAAAAAGACCATTGGTATTGGTCGAAACCTTGAGGACGTAGGTATTTCGGAGGAGGAAGCAGCCTATTTAGGTCGGAGTAACGTTGATGACGGAATCACTGACAAAGAAGCGAAATACCTTTGTCAGAACGATATCGAACGATGCCACATTGAAGCACGTGGCGTCTTCACCGACTTCGATTCTCATCCTGATGATGTTAAACGGGTAGTATCGAACATGATGTTCAACCTCGGTCTGACAACGTTTCGGAAGTTCAAAAAAACGATCGTGGCCATAGAAAAGCGTGACTATGCCCTCGCTGCCATTGAGGCCGAGGACTCGCGTTGGTTCAATCAAGTAGGTGAGCGAGCCCAACGTATAGTAGATGTCTTGAGAACTGCTGCTGAAAGGGCGAGTGTTTAGCGAATATCGACTGTCTGGGATTGGTAAACGGAAGGATGAACCGTGATCTCAAAACGCATACTACCCGGCGAGCGCCTCGACGACGCCCAAATGGAAGTGATTCTCGAGGACTTTTTCAGGAATGGTGTCACCCTCATCCCCGGGGTGCTGACGCGGGAAGAAATCGACGCACTCCGCGAGGTCACGGACCGTTGCTTCAACGATCCCGTGCTGGCCGGCACCGACTACGTGAGCGGACAGGGCGACGGATTCGTGTTGCGGAACACGCTGGAGCTGGACGCGGTGTTCGTGGACATGCTGATCCGGGAGCCGATCCTGAGCCTGGCCGAGGCGGTCGTGGGAGAGGACTGCAAGTTCTGCGGTCAGAACGTGATCCGCAACGCGCCGGGCCAGGCGATCGATCTGTGGCACGTGGACGACCGGGTGGAGTTCCCGCTGCCGGACGACGTGCCCCGCCACGACCCCCGCATCCGCATGCCGGTGCAGTGGTTCACCATCCAGATGGCGCTCACCGACATCGACACGGTCGAGGACGGCCCGACGCAGTTCGTCCCCGGCAGCCACTATTCCGGCAGGGACCCCAACAGCCAGGATCACCCCGAGTTCGAAGGCCGGGGACCGGTATCGGTCTTCTGCAAGGCGGGTGACGTCTACCTTCAGAACAACCAGTGCTGGCACCGGGGAGCGCCGGTCACGTCCGACCGGATGCGCTACGTCTTCCAGTCCCAGTATGCCGCCCACTGGGCCCACCGGCGATTTTCCGATTATAACCACGTACCCGTGCCGCCCACGGTGCTGTCCCGGGCGTCCGACCGGTTGCGCGGGGTGCTGGGCGTGTGACGTAACAGACTGCGCCCCAGCCCCGATATCGACCGGGTGTGCTTAGTGGATTAGTGCACGATGGTCTCGAACTGCGCGGGCAGCGCCACCTCGAGGAGTTCGAGGTCGGCCGAGCGGTCCGTGAGTGAGGTCTTCGTGTGGGGCGGAATGACGTAGGCGTCCCCCGCCTCGAGCCTGTGGGCGACCTGGTTTTCCCCGTTCAGCGTCACCTCCCCTTCCATCACGAAGGTGAAGAGGATATCGCCCGTGTGGCTCGTGACCTGTTCGCCGCCGTCAGAGGAGCGGCCGTCCGCGCCATCCGTGCCCGTCGTCGCGCGGGCAACCTGCACCGAGGCCACACCGCCCGTCGCCTTTCCAATGCCCGTTTCCCGTGCCTCGAATCCCGCCAGTCTCCACGGTTCCCACTCCGCGTCCTTGAGCTGGTGGCGGCAGAACGTTTGACCGCCGAAGACGCGAGCGGGATTCAGCACCCCGGTCGGCAACTCGACCTCGTGATCGATAGTGGTCACGTGGTCTGCCGGAACGCCGATCTCGATCACCTGCAGGTTCTCGGACGATTCGAGCACCCGGTGCCGGATCTCCGGGGGCTGGATGACGCAGTCCCCGGCCTTCAGCATGAAGGGCGGTCCCTGGTCCTCGTAGACGAGCTTCACCTCGCCCCGGTAGGCGAAGATCAACTGGAATCCCACGGTGTGGTAGTGCACGACGTCGGGTACGGGACCCGCATCGGGGATCCGGATGTGGGAGGCGATAATGCTTCCACCCAGGCGTCCGGGCACCAGGTCGCGGTAGTGCATGCCCGCGCGGCCGATCACCCAGGGCGTGTTGTCCTTGAGGCGCCGCACGAGGAAGGCGTGCTGCGTCGGCGGAATCTCCAGCGGCGGATCGGCCTGTACGATTTCGACACGAGTGCCGTTCGGCGCGGTGAGTTCGGTCTCGCCGCCCGCCAGGACTGCCGGATCGCGGCACAGGATCCGCAGCGTCCCGGGCGGCTCGGGCGCGCCCTGCTCCAGCCGGATGGTCAGTCCATGACCCGACAGTACGGAGATCGTCGGGTAGTCGGCGGGGTAGATCTTGTCCATGCGGAACCCGAGGGTCTTCATGAAGAAGGCCAGGTCCGCGGTCAGGTCCTCGGACGGCAGCCGGATCTCGGCGCCCTGGATATTGTCCGCGCGGTTGGATTGTTTGTCGTCATGTAACTGCATTGGCCTGCTCCTTCAACCTTCGAATCGATACTTCTCCACGACGTCCATGTTCAGCTCCGTCCCCAGCCCGGGTTTCTCGGGCAGCCGGAAATAGCCGCTTTCCACGACCGGCGGATCGGTCAGCAGATCGTCGCGCCAGGGTGCGTCCCATTTTTCGTCCACGAACTCGAGGACCAGGGCGTTCGGGATGTTGGCCATAACGTGGAGGCTCGCTGTCGTCGACAGGGCGCTGTTCGGATTGTGGGGCGAGACCTGCATGTAGTAGCTTTCGGCCATGGCGGCGATTTTCTTGGTCTCCATGATGCCGCCCGTGCGCACCACGTCGGGCATGATCATGTCGACGGCCTGGGCGGCGATCAGGTCCCGGAAGCCGAAGCGCGTGTACCGGCGCTCCCCCACGCACACGGGCACGTTGACAGACGCCGTCACCCGGGCCAGGGCATCGATGTTCTCCGGGTGGACGGGCTCCTCGTAGAACAGCAGGCCGATCTCCTCCAGCCGGTTGCCAATGCGGATCGCGGCACTCGTGGTGTACCGGCATCCCACGTCGGTGCAGAGGTCCACCTCGTCGCCGACCGCCTCGCGGCACCGGCGCATGTGTTCCAGGGCGAGCTTCTCTTCCCGCAGCGTGACGGACCTGGGTGAGTCAATGCGTTCACCTTTGACCATCGGGTCGGCGGGGAAGTACGCCTTGATGGCGGTAACGCCCTTCTCGGCCAGCGCTGCGCATTCTTCCGGGTTGGAGGCGTGGCTGTAGAACCGGATGCGGTCGCGGCACGGTCCGCCGATGAGGTTGTAAATAGGTTGCCCGGTGACCTTGCCCACGATGTCCCACAGGGCGATCTCGATGCCGCTGACGGCCGCGATGACCGCGCCGGTCTGCCCGATCTGCTCCAGGGCGTAGTACATGCGATGGTACAGGTACTCGATGTGGAAGGGATTCTCGCCGATGATGAGCTTGCCCAGTTCCTCCACGGATTGGGCGATGATCGTACCGCCCGGCCAGTTCGTGGCGTCCCCCAGGCCCACGACGCCCTCGTCGGTATGGACCTGGACGAAGATCCACGGCGATCCGATGTCCCGGGTTTTGCGCCAGGACTCTACCAGGTGAACTTTCACATCGGTGATTTTCAACGGTTTCCTCCGGACGTCATCTCGGCCGCGTGGTTGCCTGCAGTCTTTCGGTCGCCGACAACTGCTGCCGGTGGCCAGGACCGTTTGAAGACTCTACGCCCTCAGTCCCGCCGCAGGTGATTGAACTCCGGTTTCGGACCGCCTTCTTCCCGGTCCCATTGCCAGAGTTCCGTGTAGGGGGACTGGGCCTGGAACCCGAAGATGACCGGTCCGTCCTCGCCTGCCCGCTCGAGTACGTCGGGCTTGACCACGCGGGCCATCTCGTATTCGCATTTCGTCCAGCGCCTCCGCCACGGGCTCAATACCGCGTAGCGCGGCGCATCGGTCTGGTTCTTCGTCGTGCCGTGCCAGGTATTCACGTCGAAGAGCACCAGCGACCCTTCCGGGGCGACGGCGGTCCGGGCGTTGCCGTAGGCCGAATCGGGCACGTCCAGGTACTCGTATCGGTGGCTTCCGGGGACGAACTCGGTGGCGCCGTTGGTCTCGGTGAAAGGGCTCAGGCAGAAGATCACGTTCAGCGCGATCGAATGGCTGGTGATCCGGCGTCCTTCGTCGGCATCGGGCATGGACGCCTCGCGGTTGTGTCCCGTGATGCCGCTGTCGGAATGCAGGCCGTGGCCGCCTTCACCGGGTATCACCACCGAACCGTACACCGCGCTCAGGAGCGCGTCGGAACCCAGGAAGTGGCGGACCAGCCGCAGCAGGTCGGGCAGCTGGTAGAACCGCTCGAAGACCCGCGCCTTGTTGAACAGCCACTCGAAACTGCCCTGTTCCCGGTCGGGGTAACGGGCTTCCAGTTCCCTGCGCGCCTCGGCGCACTCCTCCGCCGTCAACTGGCCCGTCAGGATGGTGTAGCCTTCGACCTTGAGGTCCAGTACGTGGGCTTGAAAGGATTCGTCTGTCATGGTATAGATTCGGCTTCCACGGGGTGCCTGGCCGTCATCGTCCTGCCAGGTCGTCGCCCAGGTCGGTCGCGTCCACCTTGCCCTTTTCCAGGCTCACGCCGACGACAAAAAGTTCCAGGTCCTCATCCGTATGGTTGTAGATACCGTGCGCCCCTCCCATGTTATTCGGGATAGCGTCCCCGCGGACGACCTCTTCCGTCTCGTCGTCGACCGTCATCCGGCCGCTGCCGTTCATGATCATATAGGCCTCGTCGACGATCACGTGCCGGTGGTAACCTACGGAAGTGCCTGGCGGCAGCAGTATATGGCAGAGATACTCGAAATTCGTCTGGAAATCCCGGCTGCCCCATACCTCCCGAAAAAACACTTCGCCCTTGCCGCCGTGGTGCCGTCGAGGTTTCAGCAGGGCGCGGTCGAAACGCCCCACGGGCAGGCGGTCCGTGGACTCCAGCTCGACCCCGATGCGCGGGTCGTCGAAATCCTCGTGCTTCGGTTCGCGGACCGTATCCACGCAGTGAAAATTGAAGAACCAGGTGTCCCGGTCCGTGTGGTTGTAGATGCCGTGGGACTCGCCCGAGCGCAGGGGCACCGCGGCGCCGCCGACGACTTCGGCCGTGCGGCCGTTGTGGGTGAATTGCGCGGCGTTGTCGATGGTAACGAAGATTTCTTCCGCGTGGGTGTGGCTGTGTTGTCCTATGCCGCTGCCGGGCGGGAAGATCACCGAGTGGATGAACGTCCACGGCGACTCGAAGTCACGTTCGCTGAAGCCTGGGTTGAAGTAGCTTGCCGCGGCGCCGCCGTGGCTAACGCCCAGGTGCATCTCTTCACGCCTGGTATGGGTAATCCGCATGCTGGCCGCTCCGGGCTCCCGGCGATATCCTCATCCGGGGGTGTGAGCCTGCAGGAACTTCAAGGGGCATCTACCTCAAGGGGCATCTACCTCAAGGGGTATCAACCTCAAAGGGCCACTTCCTCGACGGGCTGCGTGCCGGTCTCGTAGGCGGGCCGCCACCGGTCGTGGGCCATGGACTCTTCCTCGCTCAGCCCGCACAGCCAGTTCCAGGTGTGGATGCGGCGCCTCAGGTCCCGGTAGGATTCCACCCCGCTCGTGTAGGGCGCGGCCGGGCGATCCCGATACGCAGGGATTTCTTCCGAATCGATCAGCCAGTCACGCCGTCGCGGATCCGAATTGCGGAAGTAGGAGAACTTGATCATGCTGCGGGGCTTGTGATTGAGCTTGGGGCCGGCCCGGTGCCAGATGCCGTACCGGGTAATGGCCACGGTGCCGGCCTTCACAACGAGTGAAAGCTGACCGGCAAGATCGCCGTAGTGGGCCAGGGCGTCGCGGTTGACCGCCCGGCAGTGGGAACCGGGCAGGATCATGGTCGGACCGTCTTCGATGTTCACGTCCTGAGGATAATAGTAGCACTGCAGTTCGTTGATCTCGTATCCGAGGCCGGAAATGCCATCCGAATGCCAATCCTGGCCCGAGACCGGCTGGTCGATGAGATGGTGATGGCCCCCCGTCGGCATCAGGAAGTTCGGACCGAGCAACGATCGGATCACGCCGGCCAACCGGGGATGGAGCAGTACTTCGCGGATGAAATCGTGCGAGCCGACCGTTTCCTTCGCGGGGCCTTGCTTCAGGTTCCTGCACCGCTCGTTGAAATCGGCACCCACCATCTCGTCGAGCACGACGTATCCATTGGCCACGAAATCCATCACGTCGTCATCGGTCATCGTCGGTCTGATCTCCGCCATGGCAACGCCTCCTCAGTTCCACTTCTCGAGTATGAAATCGAAACCCACGTAGTCGTTTTCGAGGTCCTTGTATTCGTAAAGCTTATTTATGGGGTACTGCACCACGCGCCACCCGTCGGCAACCGCATCCAGTACGGATTCGTAAGGCGGCTCGTCACTCGGCAACTTGAGCTCCGGTCCCTCGCCCGGTACGAAAACCGCCCAACCGGCGATCCCGGATCGCATATTAATCGACCGGGCCGTCAGGTACATGATCTTCGGGCGGGACTTGCCGTCAAGGAGCGCCTCCAGCCGATCCAGGTCCCTGTCATCCAGCCCCTTCCCGTCCAGTTTAACTCTGCTTTCGGCGATCCACTTTCTGATATCAGATTGCATTTGGTGATGTCCCGTCTGCCGCTACTACGTCGCGGACTGTGTAACACTGCAGATACAATGTATATGTATTGCGAATGATCAGCACTGTGGGAACGAAAATCTTTCTGCAATGTTACACGGATTATGTGCATCGTGTCAAGCAGGAACAATCCATCCCGTTCGAGTCACTTTCGCCGTTCAAATCGCGGGTCTTGACAGCATCCGGCGCGCCGCTTAAGTTCACGCCTATGTCCAACGCACAACCCTTGAACGCCCAGCAGATCGCCCACTTCAAGCTGAACGGCTACCTGGTGCTGAAGAACGTGTTCGACGAGGCGACCCTGGAAGCATGGCGGCGGCAGATCTGGCGGGCGCTCGATGGCAGCCTGGAGGATCCCGCGACCTGGCCACGGGAGACGAGTGGTCTCGACGGATACGAATACGATCCACCCAATTCGGCCCTCGTGCACCATCCGAACATGATGTCGATCATCGACCAGCTCAGCGGGGGACACTTCGTCGCGGGCGACGGCATCCCCATCATTCGCTGGCCTGAGCCGGAGCGGACATTCGAAATCCCCCAAACGGGCCATATCGACGCCTACGGGGGACGCTGGCTGCCCTTCATGATCGGCGCGACGACCTATCTGTACGACGTGGAACCCGGCGGCGGCGCCCTGATCTACTGGCCGGGAAGCCACCATGCCGCCCACCGGTATTTCCTGGAGTATCCCTCGCATGTCGACGGGAGTTTCCTGGAGATCGAAGGTTTTTCCTGGGATGTTTTCTGCGATAACCCGACCACCGGCGGCCGGGAATTCACCGCGAACGCCGGCGACGTGGTGCTCTGGCATTCGTACCTGACCCACAACGGATCGGAGAACACGAGCCACTCGCCGCGCTTCGCCCTTTTTGCCCGCTGGAACCACGAGAAACACCTGGAGCAGGACTTCAGATACGAGATTCCGGAGGACCTGTGGAAGTATTGGGCGATCTGAGCTGGCGGATCCCTGGAACCGGTTTGCGTAGGTTTGCGTAACGGTCCATTCAATAGCGATCCGATTTACGTTGCAGTCGAAATCCAGTAACTCCATGACCCCATCCCCCCGTTACCTGACCGCAGAGCGACTGGAACAATTCTGGTCCGATGGCTACCTCGTCCTGAAGGGCACGCTGGATGACAACGTCGTCAGGACGGCCCGTGACTTCCTACTGGACCTGATCCCGCGGGACCTGGTCATCCCGGACCATTATCACGCGAACCACGCCCGGTTCAAACCCCACAATCCGGACGGTAACGGCAGTTTTTTTGAGCCAGCCATGCTGCCCCTGCTGCAGAACGAGGGGCTGTACGGTGCTGCGGTGGATATCCTGGAGACCGAGTTTATCCAGGTGTGGGACGGCTCGGCAGGGATCACCCTCCGGAACCGTGCCATGGAAGGGCGGCTCCAGAACCTCCATCTCGACGCCGTGCCGAAGGGTCCGGAGGAACTGAACGAGGGTTTCCTGCGCACGGGCATCGGCATCGGTGGATGCTATTACCTGAACCGCGTGGAAGACAATGGCGGCGGCATCCACGTGGTGCCTGGCGCGCCGAACCGGGTGCGGGAGATCATGTTAAGCGAGCCGGATGGGCTTGCGCGCAACGACGGCTGGGGCAAGATCGTCGATTTCGAGTCGTCCAGGGAGGTTACGGGCGATGCCGGCGACTATGTGCTCATGCACCACCTGATGCCGCACTCCGCCAGCGCCAATCATAATGCCTCGCCCAGGATCGCCCAGTTCACCCGCCTGCAGGCCCTGTCCGAAGAAGAAGCCCGCCAGGCGCCTGGTCCCGACCGGCCCCTGAGTCCGGACGCCCTGGACGCGCTGACCCCGCTGGGCCGCAAACTGTTCCGCCTCGATCCCTGGATCGGGTAACTTCAAGTGCCGCAATCGGATCGGATGAACGCCATGTCCCCTGAACCTCCCAGGTCCCGGGGCGCTTCGGCCATAACCCTGCGGGCCGGGATCATCGGGCTCGCGCTCTCCGCCGTGGTCGCCTTCTGGGGCCAGTTCTCCGCCGATCACGCCGGATACAACTACTCCACTTACGCCCATCTCCCCGCGGCGCTGTTGATCCCCTTCCTGGTCCTCATTCTGGGTCCCCACGTCCTGCTCAAGAGGCTGGCGCCCGGGTACGCCCTGACTAAGTCCGAACTGATCGTGGTCTTCGCCATGGGCATGATCGGATCCATGGTGCCCGACTGGGGCATGACCCGGTACCTGGTCTCCATCATCACCGGACCCTTCTACCATGCGAGTCCCGAAAACCGTTGGGCGGAGACGTTTTTCGACACGCTGCCCACGTGGCTGGTAATCAGCGGAAAGACCGACGCGGTACGTGTTTTCTACGAGGGCGCCGTGCCGGGCTACCGGATCCCCTGGATGGCCTGGATTTCGCCGCTGCTGTGGTGGATGTCGTGTTTCGGCGCCCTGATGTGGACGGGCGCATGCATCGTGGTCATCCTGAGGAAGCAGTGGGTGAGCCACGAACGGCTGCGCTTTCCCCTGGGGGAGGTGGCACTCAACCTGATGGGCGTAGGGAAGGACCGGGACGAACCGCCCATGGTCCGCACGACCGCCTTCCGGATCGGCGCCGGTCTGTCGCTGGCCGTCGTGTGCTGGAACATCGCCTCCTACTGGGACATTGTTACGCCCGTCCCCATCATGGGACCGGACCTGCTGCAATTACAGGTCCATCCGTCGATCCCGGACCTTCCCATCCGGCTGAATGTCTTCGTATTCTGCTTCGCCTTCTTCATCAATGCCGAAATCCTGTTCAGCCTGTGTTTCTTCCTGCTGTTCACCACGCTGCAGCGAGGGCTGTTGAACATGCTTGGAATTACGGCGGCGACGACCATGTCGCCGACCGGTCTCGTGGGCACCCAGTCCATCGGCGCCCTGATCGCCCTGGTGGTGTGGGGACTGTGGATGGCGCGCCGGCACCTGGCCTCTGTGGCCCGGCGGGCCTTCGGCAAGGATCCGTCGGTGGATGACAGCGGCGAGTTCTTCTCGTACCGGGTGGCGGTTTTTGGTTTGATTTTCGGCGTGTTCTACCTGCTGGCCTGGCTGTACAGCATCGGCATGTCCCTGCCGGTCAGCCTGATCCTCCTGGCGGTCCTCTTCACCATCTACCTCGGCATGGCCCGGATCGTCGCAGAGGCGGGACTGGTCGCCATGGACCTGCCGGTGAACGCCAACAACTTCACCGCGGGCATCATCGGCGCCGACAACCTGGACCCGTCCACGATCACCGCCCTCGGCATGACGAACGCTTTCGCCCGGAACTGGCGGACCTTCACGATGATCGGGCTGTCCCACGCCGCCTTCCTGCAGCGCTGGGTAACGCCGGCCACCCGGCATCTATTCCTCTGGATCTGTCTGGCTTTCGCCGTCAGCGTGGTGACTTCTCTCTACTATTACATCAGCGCGGGATACGCCGTCGGCGCCGACAATCTCCTTTCCAAGCCCGGCGACCTCGTGCCCTTCTTCTACAACACGATCATGACGTGGAACAGCAGCGTAAGCAGCGTCTCGGACCTGGAATTGATCTTCTTCGGGAACGGCATCGTCCTGTACATGCTGATGATCCTCGGTCGATTCCTGTTCCTCTGGTGGCCGCTCCATCCCATCGGGCTGGTCGCCGTGGCCGCGGACACCGTGCGGTTCATGTTCCTGCCTTTCTTCCTGGCATGGCTCATCCAGGTGATCCTGCTGCGTTTGGGCGGAGGGGCGCTTTACCGCAGGGCCCAGCCGCTGTTCCTCGGCATCCTGGTGGGGTATGTCCTCGGCATGGCGCTCTCGTTCCTCGTGGACAGCATGTGGTTTCCGGCGGCGCCGCACCAGTTCGAGTCGTTCATAAACTAAGCTGCTCTCGGGGGAACCGTGTTGATTGGCGCCCCTAACTCGACAAGGACCCAGACATGGCCGAATCCAAACGCCCCAATCTGCTCTTCATCATGGACGACCAGCACCGCCACGACTACCTGTCGGCCGCGGGCGCGTCGTTCCTGAATACGCCGAACCTGGACCGCCTGGCGAGACGCGGGATCCGTTTCACGCAATGCATCACCAACGCCCCGGTCTGCGCCCCTGCGCGCATCGGCCTGGCCAGCGGACTCCAGCCCGCGCGGCTGGGGTGCCTCGACAACAACTGCTACCTGCCCCGGCATATCACGCCCTATTACGCCCGCCTGCGGGACGCGGGGTACCGGGTCGGTGGCGTGGGCAAGCTCGACCTGGCCAAGCCGGACCCCTACAACGGCCGCCGCGGCGACCGGCCCCGGGTCTTCGGCTGGGGCTTCACCCATCCCGTGGAATGCGAGGGCAAGATGCACGCGGGCATGGCGGACGAACCGCGGGGACCCTACGGCTTCTGGCTGCAGGAGCAGGGACTGTTCGAAGCATTCCGTACGGATTACGCGGCCCGCCAGGCACGGGGATGGATCGAAGGCGCTTCCCACGATTCGGTACTGCCCGCCGAAGCCTTCGAGGACGTCTACATCGGCCGCCGCGCCGCCGAATGGATCGACGCCGTGCCGGACGACTACCCGTGGCACCTCTTCGTCAGCTTTGTGGGGCCCCATGACCCCTTCGATCCGCCCGCCGAATACGCCGACCGTTACCGGGATGCGGCGGTGCCGCCGGCCGTGCACAGTGGGCACGAGGGTGGCGGGCACGGGGATGATGGCTGCGAGGGTGGCAGTCGCGAAGACGGAGACCGCGAGGGAAAGCCGGACTGGGTCAAGGCCCGGCGCCGCGATCTTTCCGCCGAGGAGATTGCCGTAACCCGCCGTCAGTACTGCGCGGCCATCGAACTGATCGACGACCAGGTGGGCCGGATCATTGAAGCGATTGAACGGAGGGGCATGGGGGAGAACACCGTGGTCGTCTTCGCCAGCGACCACGGCGAGATGCTGGGCGATCACGGGCTGTACACCAAGTCTGTGCCCTACGAGGCGGCCCTGCGGGTGCCCCTGATCGCCGCCGGGCCGGGCATACCGGGCGGACGTACGTCCGACGCCCTCGTGGAACTGATCGATGTCAATCCCACGCTGTGTTCACTGGCGGGCCTGCCCGCCCAGGAAGGCCTCGATGCGCGAGACCTGGGCCCCGTGCTCGCGGGGGAACGGACGACGCATCGGGAGGAAGCGGCCAGTGCACTGCGGGAGTTCAGGCTGATCCGGACCGCGGAACACAAGCTGGTGGCGCATCACACGGGCGAGGTCGAACTGTATGATCTGGTAAGCGATCCGGACGAGTTAGATAACGTGGCGGACGAACAGCTGGAAATGGTCGCGGCGCTGCGGAGGCGGCTGCGCCGGCGATTTCACTTCCCGCCGTGACGCTGCCGCCTAGTCCAGGCCGGGCCCGTCGTAGGGCGCGCCTTCGGGCGAGGCCTTTTGCGGTGAGACGATTTGCCGCTGTTCCGGAGTAAGGCGATCCAGCAGATCGGGAGACGGCTGGTAGCCGTGGCGGAAGTTACCCCATGACGGTCCGTACCGGTAGACCACGATACGGCGGGTGCCCGCGTTCCGCCGCATGGCCGAACCATGGGAGATACCGTCCACGAAGAGCAGCGCGTCGCCGGCTTCCATGAAAAGTTCGACCGACGCGGCGATGCCTTCCACCGAGGCGCCCTTCGGCTTCATGGCGTGCCGGGCGAAATCGGGATGGGTGAAGTTGGACTTGTGGCTGCCGGGGATGACCATGGTGGCGCCGTCGCCGGGTCCGATATCGGTCAGCGCCATCAGCACGTTGATCTGGCCGCACATGAACCGGCCGCCGTGGTAGCGGAATCCGTTGCGCATGATGGGCGGATATCCGCCGGAGTGCAGTCCGATCGCCTCGCCCGGTTCCCGGAAATTGGCGAAGTTCTCATCGATGAACAGGGGGCCGTGGGCATAGTCGAAGGTACCCTCCCCGCCCACGAAGTGCTTGATCCTGTCGATCCAGGATGGATGGTCGATCAGCGCCTCGAAAGGGGCGCCCGCTTCGTAGATCTGCTGCAGGTTCAGGCCGTCCACGGTGCCGTAGGTGTGGGCGTGGACGTAACCGTGCCATTCACCGGGAGACAGGGACGGGATCGCGTCCAGGCAGGCGTTCAGTTCCGCCACCTCGGCCTTTGTCAGGGCCTGCTCCAGGCGGAGGAAGCCCTGCAGGTCGAACAGGTAGATGTCCAGGTCGTCCGGTCTGGTCATAGGGTGGCGTCGCCTCCAGGGGAATCGGGTTGATTTACGACCGTTTATTCGTTATTCTCTTGTGCGGCAATATAGCAGACCCGTCGTCGTAACACAACCTAATTGACCCGGTTCAGCCGGCGCCGCCGACCGGGTTTTTCGTTGTTTTTTCGTCTTCAGAAGACCGGACGAGGCGATTTGAATGAAGGCACCATCACCACCCAATGTGCTGATCGTCCTGAGTGACCAACTGCGGCGGCAGGCCCTGTCCACCTACGGGGACCCGAACATCGTCACACCCCACGTCGACGCGCTGGCCGGACGGGGCGTGCGTTTCGAGCACGCCAGTTCGACCTGCCCCATCTGCGTCCCCTTCCGCTTTACCCTCATGACGGGACTGTACGCCCACGACCGGAAGGTTCCCGCGATCGAGTACAGGATGTCTCCGGCTGAACGGACCCTGGCCGATGAGTTCAACGAAGCGGGCTACGAGACGATCTACACGGGGAAATGGCATCTCGACGGCGGACACGGACGCATGGGGTCCGCAGTCCAGTGCGGGAGGACGGCCGTAAAGAAGGCGTACCGGGGCCGGTGGCGGAAATGGATGGGCTTCGAACTCAGGAACGGACCCTTCGACACCTACTATTTCGAGGATGACGACCCGGTCCCCAGGCCGGTCGAAGGATATCAGACCGACGGACTCTTCGACCTCGCCATGGACTACCTCGAGCACCGGGACCCGTCCCGTCCCTTCTGCATGGTGATCTCCGTCGAACCGCCCCACGACCCCTTCGAGGCGCCGGAAGCCCTGCAGCGCAGCTGGGAGGCGATGGACATCGTGCTGCCGCCTAACGTGGAAGCGGCCGACGCCGAGGCCATGGAACGGGTCATGCTCAACCGGAAGCTGTACTACGCCATGGTCGAGAACCTGGACTGGAACATGGGCCGCCTGGGCGCATTCCTTTTGCGCACCGGACTGCACGGCGAGACCGTTGTGCTGTTTATGGCGGACCATGGAGAGCTCGGCGGCGCCCATGGTCTTCGGGGAAAGCAGTGGCCCTACGAAGAGTCCGCGGGGATTCCCCTCATCGTGGCGGACCCCCGCCACCCGGACCGGGCCGGCGCCGTGATCGGGGACCCGGTCTCCACCGAGGACCTGTTACCCACTATACTGGGCCTGGCCGGCCTGAAGCCGCGAGACGCCCTGCCCGGCGATAACCTGGCTCCGCTGATACACGGCGGCGTCAGCAGGCTGGACCGGGAAGGCGTAATGCTGGAATTTGTGGCGGAGCAGCGGAAAGGCGTGGCCTTCCACGACTGGGTATGGCGCGGGTTCCGTACCGCCCGGTATAAGTACACCGTACGCGGCGACAACCACGGCGGCACGCCCTGGCAGTTCTTCGACCTTGCAGCGGACCCATGGGAACAGCGGAATCTCGTGGAGGATCCGGCGTACCGGGCGGAGGTCACGCGGCACCACGACCTGCTTCGGCAGCGGATGAAGGAAACCGATGATCACTTCGTCCTTCTTCCGGCATTCGGCAGAGAAGGACTAAACACCTGGGATTGAACCGCGCCGGCTCCGGCCCCGGCGGCCGTGCCTGAACAACAACGGAAACTGAAGCTTACATGTCCCAGACCAGCGAGACCACCCCACGTACCGGCGAGTCCGGAAGCGGGGGCCTGGCAACCACATTGACCACCGGGCTCACTCGAAGGGCGCTGCTGATCGGCGTCTTTCTGTCCATTCTTCTGAACATCTGGACGATCCACGCGGGCTATATCTCCCAGTCGTCCTTTATCAGTCTGACTCACCTGCCCGTTTCCGCGCTGTTCCCCTTCCTGCTGGTGGTGCTGGGGCTCAATCCCCTGCTGAAACGCTTCTGGCCGTCCAGGGTGCTTAACCGGAACGAACTGATCATCGTCTTCTTCCTGGTTTTCACTGCTTCGACCATTCCGGCGTGGCCCTTCAGTTCCTATTGGATCGGCGGCATCACGGGACCATACTACAACGCCACCACGGAGAACCAGTGGGCGGAACTGTTCTTCCAGTACCTGCCCTCCTGGCTCATCGTCCAGGACGAACAGCAAGCCCTCACATGGTTTTTCGAGGGCATCCCGGACAGCCGCCCTCCGGTACTCGGTATGATCCGCGCTGCCTGGACGGTTCCGATGGTCTGGTGGATCACCTTCTTCCTCGCCATCTTCGTGGTCGGCGCATCGGCCATGGTCATGCTCCGCAAGCAGTGGGTGGAACACGAGCGGCTGACCTTTCCCCTCGCCCAGATCCCGCTGATCATGATCGAGGAGCAAAAGGGCCGGGCGCTGCCCGCCGTGATGCAATCCAAGCTGTTCTGGTACGCCTTCGGCATTACGCTGTTCATTTTCCTCTGGAACATCGTCGGTTTCTTCAACTGGGTCAGTCCGATCCCCCTCGGTCCACTGCATTTTTTCAACCTTGTGCTGGCGCGGTCGTTTCCCGCCATTCCCGTGAAATTCAATTTCCTGGTCGCGGGTGTCGGATACTTTACCAACCTGAACGTCCTGTTCAGCATCTGGGTGTTTTTCGTCATCATGACGATTCAGCAGGGCATCATGACGCGCCTCGGCGTGCCCGGGGCCTTTGCCGTCGTCAAATCGCAGCATTCCGGTGGTTTTCTCGTGTTTACCCTTTTCGCGCTGTGGTCCGCAAGACGGCACCTGAAGGACGTCGTGATGAAGGCACTGGGCAAGGCGCCCCACGTGGACGACTCCAGGGAGTTCTTCTCTTACCGAATGGCCGTGCTGGGCGTGCTGGGGGGCATTTCGTACATCGTCTGCTGGCTGTACGCGTCGGGCATGTCCCTCGGCATCATCGCCTTCATGATGGGCTCTCTCCTGATCATGTTCGTGGGCGTTACCCGTATCGTGGCGGAGACGGGCATCGTTTTCCTGGACCTGCCATTCGAGACCCACGATTTCACCGTGGCCGTCATCGGGTCCGGGAGCATCAGCACGCGGGACCTGACCAACCTGGCCATCGCGAATTCCTACGCCCGGAACTGGCGAACCCTCGGCATGTGCTCCATGGGGCACATCGCGAAGGTGGACGATGAACTGGGCGGCACCGGAAAGGGTTCTTTCAAGACGATCACCGCCGTCCTCGCGATGAGTATCGTGGTGGCGCTGATCTTCACGCTGTATTTGGGATACAACCACGGAGGGGCTTCGCAGTTCTTCGAGCCTGCGTTCAACAACGGGACCAAGCTACCTTACGATAATCTGGTTAAATGGATCAATAACAGGGAGGCGATCACAGGCACCGAGTTCTGGTTCATGATGTTCGGCGGTTTGATCACCGCCCTTTTGATCCAGGCTCACCACCGGTTCACGTGGTGGTCGCTGCATCCCATCGGGTTCACCGTGGTCCTGACGCCGGGCATGGCCAGTTCGGCCTTCACCCTGTTCCTGGTCTGGTGCGTGAAGGCCCTGCTGCTGAAGATCGGCGGCATCCAGCTCTACCGGCAGGCCATACCCGCGGTGATGGGCATGCTCGTGGCCTTCGTGCTGGGCGTGTTTCTGTCCTACGTGGCGGACGTCACCTGGTTCCCACGGGCCGGACATCCCGTACAGAACTGGTAACCGAACGGTACAGGTGACGAGGTACGATTGACGGAGGTGTGACGTGTCGGAAGAGAAAGATCCCCAGGAAGTACTCGACTGCATCCTGGAAAAGGACGTCCGATATCCCCGGCGGGCTTACCTCTTCGTCATGGAGGCGGTTTCCTTCACCGTGGAAAAACTGACCGTCCGCAGGCACATCACGGGCAAGGAACTCTCCCTCGGAATCCGGGATCTGGCCCTCGAGCGGTTCGGCATCGCGGCGAAGCTGGTCTTCGACGAGTGGAACATCTCGAAAACCCGGCACTTCGGCGATATCGTATTCAATCTCGTCAACGAGGGACTACTGCGCAAGACCGAGGAAGACTCCATCGAAGACTTCGACGAGGTTTTCGATTTCAGCACCGCTTTCGAGACAGAAATCCGGATCGACGTCGAATCGAAACGCCCCTGATCTTACGAGCGGCGGACCGCTCGACGCTGCCTCCTTCCGAACGTGGGCTTGGGGGGAGCGGTATCCTGAGCGGTCTCGTCTGCGGCCTGCTGCGTCTCCTTGCGGGAATCCGTGGCTTTCGCGGGGTTTTCCGCCGATTCCGTTACGGCATCCTTTCCGTCGCGGGCCGCCGTAGCGGGTTCCACCGGGACGGATCCGGCGTCCGATTGCGCCGGTGATGGATCCTTTTGTGAGTCCGTTTCGTCTTTTTTGGCGGATCTGCCCCGGGTCCGCCGGTGACCATTGCCTCGCGCGGCACCCGGGCTTGCCTTTCCGCCACGCTTTCTTCTGGCCGAACCCGGCCGTTTTTCTGTAGCCGCGACCTGCTGATCGTCCCTGGCCGCGTCCTCAGGGCCGTCCTGGGCCGCCGCTTGCCTGTCGTCCCCGTCCGCGTCCTTTGGACCTTCTGTAGCCTCGACTTGCTGGTCTACCTGCGCGTCGACCTTCCCCTCGCCCTCGGCCGTAGCTCGTCGGCTCTCTTTGGTACCGTCCTTCCGGTCCACTTTGACCGTGTCCTTCCTGGCTACCTCGGCCGCGGTCTGCTGATCGTCCCCGGCTACGTCCTTCCGGTCGTCTTTGGCTGTGACCTGCTGGTCGTCCCCGGCTGTGACCTGCTGGTCCTCCTGGGCGGCATCCTTCCGGTCGTCTTTGGCTGCGACCTGCTGATCGTTTTCGCCGCTCGCGGGAGCCGGCGTCCCGTTTGACTTCTGACGCGTTCCCCGACGGCCGCCGGATTGCCGGGACCTGCCCGATCCTCGCTGCGAACGTCCTGAACCGGATTTGCGGGATGAACGGGCCGCGGGTTGTTCCGCTTCGGCCGCCACGGTATCAGACGCGGCGTCGCCATTGGCCGCGGGCGGCAGCACCCGGTAATTCAGTCGGCCGGATGCGGCGGGCACCGATTTGAGCTTGTTGATCAGGCGCTTGGGAAAGACCATGCGCGCGGTAGTGAGCGGATTCCCCCACTGGCTGACACGCAGGCTGCCACCCAGGCTGACCAGCGCGTAGGCCGTATCGAAGTCGAGCCCCTTGTCCTGCGAGATCCACTTTACCATTTCCGTGATCGCCAACCGCGCCGCCTGGTCTACCGTGGACGCGGACGTGATGGTGATCCATTCGCCCTTCGATTCGACCCGGGGCCAGGAGAACCGGCCGCCCGGCAGCGTGTCCACCCGCAGGGTGACCTCCGCTTCAACTTCCACGCCGGAACCGGCGATCTGTCCGTCTCCCACGCAGGCCTTCACATCGCCCAGCGACAACAGGGCGCCGTTGACCTGCACGGGGAGGTAGACTCGGGACCCGGTCGTGATTTCCAGGGTGTCCATGTTTCCGCCGTGCCGGCCCGGGTAGACGGTATCGATTTCCCCGTGCTTGGCCGCCACGCCCATGCTCCCGATCACCGGGTGAAGCGGCAGCTTGAGCCGGTCGTCCAGGTGGACCTGGTTCTCGTTGACTTCGAGGACGCGCACCTCCGGTTTCTTGATATCCTGACCGGGAACGCCCGTCTCCGGCCGCACGGCGAACACGCCGGTACCGGCCGTCTCGATCTGCTTGACCTGGATCGACAGTACATCGCCGATGCTGGCTTCTTCCACGTAGATCGGACCGGTTACGGGTATACCCCCGGACCGGCCGTCCTCTCCATCGGTTCGGGGTTCTTTCGTAAGGAGGCCCCGGTAGCAGTCCTGCGTTTCCACTACGACGGTTTCGCCGCGGCTCACCGTAATGGCCGGCGAGACGTTCGGCCCGAATACCTGGTGTATCCGGTCTCTGGTAACCCGTCTGGTCAGGACGGCCTGCTCCTTGCTGCCTGTCTTGGACGTTCGTGACGTCCTGGATGATCTGCGAAACAAAATAGATATAACCTCTCGTGAATGGGTTGGTGGATCCAACCGGAGCGGCTCAACCGAAGAGCTCGTCTCCATAAGCGAATACGGCGGGCGTTCCTCCCGTGTGAAGGAATACGACGGATTCGTCCGTCTGGAACCGCCCCTCGCGGATGTGTATGGCCAGGCCGTCCATGGCCTTGGCCGTGTATACCGGGTCGAGTACGATGCCCTCGGTCTGCGCCACCAGGCGCATGGTCTCGAGGCTGGTTCGCGACGGTTCGCCGAAATCCGGTTTGGCGAACGTGCAGGAGACATCGAAATCGTCCGGTGTGAAAGTGTGTTTCAGTCCGATGACCGAGGCGCATTCGTTGGCCACGGGCGCGAGACGTTCCTGCATCTCCCGGTCGTCTCCCACCCAGTAGTTGAGCCCGACGGCCTTGAAGCTGGCGGAGACGGCGCGCAGTCCGACCACCAGACCGACGATGGTATGGGTCATGGAACTCGTATAGATGGCCCTTGGCGTAATGCTCCGCTGCGCGAGTTGTTCGCACAGTTCGAGAACGGCATCGACGTAGGCCACGGCACGCAGGATCGCACCGTCGCTGCTCGTGTCGTATGCCTTCGATCCCTTCGACTCCAGTTCCTCGATCTGCTTCCTCAACTCGTCCTTCACGGTCAGCGGAAAGACGTACTTGATCTGGTCCGCCATGAGGTGGTTGAGCAGCAGGTTGCCGGAAACGGGATAGGATCGGTGGTCCCGCGGGATGACCACGATGGACTTCATGCCCAGCCGGGCGGCGGCTGCGGCGGTCTGCGCGGACTGGTTGGACTGGGAATCGGAGCCGTGGACCAGGTAGTCGCACCCGGTCTCGAGGGCGGGACCCAGCGAGTAGGTGAACTGGCGGGCCTTGTTTCCGCCCATGGCCAGTCCGGTCATGTCATCGCGTTTGATGAATATGCGGGGGCCCCCGAGGGCCTCCCCGAGGCGAGGACAGTCCTGTAGCGGAGTGGGCAGGTGGGCCACCGGCGCTCGGGTGAACCTGCCCAGAAGGTGACGCAGTTCCTGCGCGGCGTCACGGTCGTACAACTTCAATATGGCTGCTCCAGCAGGCGAGAGGCCGGGTTTCCCACGGGAATCATCCCAGCGGGAATCATCCGGCGCGTTCGCCTAATGTCCGAATGCAGCGCCTTCGATCCTTGGGTCCGGGGCGCCCAGGCGATCGCCGGTATCGGGGTCCACCATGATGCTGTGGCCATCTCCCTGGCGGTATGAACCGCCTCCCCATCCGCGACTGCTGAGACTGTGCCCCTTCGTCTTCAGGGCGTCGACGACGTCGGTCCCCACTCCGCCTTCCACGCGTAGGAAGTCCGGGAACCACTGGTGGTGGATGCGCGGCGCGTCGACTGCTTCCTGTATATTCATGCCGTGATCGACGACATTCAGGATCAGCTGCATGGTCGTATTGATGATCGTGCGTCCCCCGGGGCTGCCCACTACCAGGTACAGTTCGCCGTTGCGCGTAACGATGGTCGGCGACATCGAACTCAGCATCCGCTTGTTCGGTTCGATGAGATTCGGCGGCGTGCCGATCTGTCCGGTATTTCTGGTGACCCCCGGTTGGTAATTGAAATCGCCCATCTCGTTGTTCGTGATCATGCCTGTTCCCGCGATGACGATGTGGGAGCCGTACCCGCCTTCAAGCGTGTAGGTGTTCGATACGGCATTGCCCCACTGGTCAACAACGGAATAATGGGTTGTTTCCATGGGCTCCTCTGCCATGGTCAGTTCCGGTCCCACTTCCTCGCTGGGCGTGGCGAAGTAGGGATCGATCGTGGCCCGAAGCTTCGCGGCGTACTCCTTCGTCGTGAGATGTCCCGGAATCTCGACGAAGTCCGCGTCTCCCAGGTGCCGGGCGCGGTCGGCGTAGGCCCGGCGCATGGCTTCGGTCATGACATGAAGGGTGTTGGAGGCGTTGTGCCCCATCCGGCTCACGTCGTACCCTTCGAGTATATTGAGCATCAGCGACATGGTGATGCCGCCCGAACTCGGCGGGGGCATGGAGATGATCTCGTATTCCCCGCGGTAGGTGTTGCGTATGGGTTCCCTGACGATCGCCTGGTAGTTGGCCAGGTCGGTCCGGTCGATCATGCCGCCGCCGGCCATCATGTCCTTCTCGATCAGCTCGGCGGTCCTGCCCTTGTAAAAGCCATCGTGACCGTGTTGTGCGATAAGCTTCAGGGTCTCCGCCAGGTCTTTCTGGATCCAGCGGTCGCCTTCCTTCCAGGCCTCGCCGTCGCTGCGGAGCATGGCTGCCTTGCTCGCGGGGATCTGGTCGAAGATTACCTTGCGGCCGTTCAATCCCCGGGCGATGCGTTCGGTCAGGATAAAACCGTTCTCGGCGAGATCGATGGCGGGTTGGACGACCTCAGCCATAGACATGGTGCCGTACTTCTCGAGGGCCAGGGCGAATCCCGCGACGGTGCCCGGCACGCCGATGGCCAGGTGGTGGATCCGGTTGGTAAAGGGATGGTAGGGGGTGCCGTCGCCACGGGTGAGGACGATGTTAGGGTTCACGGCCCGGTTGCCGTCCGGATCCAGGTACATCCCGGCATGGGCCTTCCCGGGTGCCTTCTCCCGATAGTCGACGGCAACGGCCGTTCCGTCCGCCAGACGGATGACCATGAAGCCCCCGCCGCCGATGTTGCCGGCGGAAGGATGGGTCACCGCCAGGGCCAGCCCCAGTCCCACGGCCGCGTCCACCGCGTTACCGCCCTTCTTGAGGATGTCCGCGGCGATCTGCGTGGCCAGGGGTTCGACGGCCACCGCCATGCCCTTCTCGCCGACCACAGGCTTGCGCGAGGCCGCATGGGAAGTTTGAACGGTGGTGGACAGCAGAATGAAGCCGCACAGAACGACCAGGGTTTTGAATCGATGGTTCATTTATCGAAACCTCATGCTTATGGGGGCGATACCGCTAGTAGGTACAGACTGAAGTAATAAAGGTGAGCATCCCGTCCGCGTCAAGGCCAATGTATATCCGGCAACCTGCGAAAGGTCACAAAACACACTATTTTAAGATACGGCGGACACCCCGTTTGCCTTCAGTTTTTCTCTGTTGATCCACCTGTCGTGTTGCCGTATATTCGAACGATATTTCGACCGCCAGGAAACGAATCAGGAAACGACGACTGAACTCATTTGATGCTCCATATCCACAGGTAACCTCCATGCGCAAACACTACCGTCTGATGATCCCCGGCCCCATCGAAGTCAGCCCCGACGTGCTCGCCCACATGAGCGATCCCCTCACCGCCCACTACGGCGACCGATGGGTTGAAACCTGGCGGAAGACCGTATCCAATCTCCAGCGCGTGATCGGGACGGAAGGCGATGTTTTTCCGCTCGTGGGGTCGGGCCACACGGCCAACGACGTGGTCATGAACAGCCTGTTCAATCCGGGCGACCGGATCCTGACACTCGACAATGGGCTCTTCGGTAAGCGCCTGGACGACCTCGCCAGGGCTTTCGGGCTGGATTCGGTGGTATTGGAAAAGCCATGGGGCGTGCCCTTCGAGGCTGCGGACATCCACGAGGCCGCCGCGGCGAATCCAGGCCTGAAGGCGGTCTTCATGGTGCACGGGGAAACGTCGACGGGCGTGGCCAACCCGGTACACGAACTGGCCGCCGCCGCCCGGGAACACGGGATGCTCGTCCTGGTGGACACCATCGCGTCCCTGGGCGGCGAGCAGTATCTGATGGACGCCTGGGACATCGACGTCACGGTTTGCGCCTCCCAGAAGGCCCTGGGCGCGCCACCGGGCCTGGCCCTCGTGGCCGTGAGCGACCGGGCCTGGGACGCCATGAAGGACCGGCGGGAGCCCCGCGGGTTCATGACCGACCTGCAGAACCTGCGCCACTTCGCCGAGACCCAGGCCGACGTCCATCCCCATCCCGGCACCATGCCCGTCAACAACTTCGTCGCGCTGATCCGCAGCACGGACGACATCCTGGAAGAGGGACTCGAGGCCTGCTGGACCCGGCACCGCAAGGTCTCCCGCGTGGTGCGGGAAGGCGTGCGCGCGATGGGCCTCAAGGTCATGGCCGAGGAACGGGCCGCCTGTGTCAACATGACGGTCATCCTGTCGGAAGACCGGTTCAAGCCCACCGCCTTCTCCGATTTCATGAAGGCCGAATACGGCATGCATGTCGGCCTGGGCCTGGGCGACTACGTGAACCGTTCTGTACGCGTGGGCCACATGGCGCACAACGCCAACCTGGAGGCCGTGACGCCCTTCCTCGTCGGCCTGGAACAGTACCTGCGCCGCCAGGGATTCGACGTGGCGCGCGGCGCGTGCCTGGCCGGCCTGGACTGAAACCGCAGTTCGCCCGACCCCTGACCGCCCGGCACTGAATGATCGGGCAGGCACGTCGAGTCGCCGCCGTGGGAGACCCCAATATGATCTACGAAGAACGGATTTACAAAATCATGCCCGGCCGCGTGCCGGATGTCCTGGACCGGTTCACGAACCACGCCGTGCCCCTCTTCGAGAAACACGGCATGAAGCTGGTCGGTTTCTGGCAGACCGCGGTGGGCCCGAGCAACCACGAGCTCACCTACCTGCTGGCCTTTGATGACGCGAACCACCGCGATCGGGCCTGGGCGGCTTTCATGGCCGACCCCGCATGGATCAAGGCCAAGGCCGAAAGCGAAAGGAACGGCGCGCTGGTCGCCGAGGTGGCCAACCGGATCCTGACGCCGGTTCCCTTCTCACCGCTGCAGTAGAATGCCCTGCAGTAGAATGCCCTGCAGTAGAATGCCCTGCAGTAAACACCCCTGCAGTAGATCGGCACCGACATGGCGAAACAACAGCGCTTGCGGAAGGAACTTCGGTTCTTCGAAGTCTATGCCGTCGCGACGGGAACGACGCTTAGCGCGGGCTTCTTTCTACTGCCGGGCCTTGCGGCGATGGAGGCCGGTCCTTCCCTGGTGCTGGCCTACCTGCTGGCGACCCTTCCCCTCATACCGGCCATGCTCTGCGTCGTGGAACTGGCCACCGCCATGCCCCGCGCAGGCGGCGTGTACTACTTCGTCGACCGGTCCCTCGGACCTTTCGCCGGGCTGATCACGGGGATCGGGACCTGGCTGGCGCTTATCCTCAAGGTCACCTTCGCGCTGGTGGGCATGGGCGCCTACATCGCCCTTTTCTTCCCGGGCCTGCCCCAGCTGCCCGTGGCCCTGGCGCTGGCGGCGGGTCTCGGCGCGGTGAACTTCTTCGGCACCGCGAAGAGCGGCCGCCTGCAGATCTACCTGGTGATGGCCCTGCTCCTGCTGCTGGCCGGTTTTATCGGCGGCGGGGTCCCGGCGCTGGATGCCGTCGCGTTCGAGGGCCTTTTCGACGTCGAGATTACCACGCTCATGGGGACGGCGGGACTGGTCTACATCAGCTACGTAGGTGTGACCAAGGTCGCGAGTCTCGCGGAAGAGATCGAGAAACCGGAAAAGACGCTACCCCGGGGCGTATTCCTGGCCCTGGCCACTGCCATCGCAGTGTACGCGCTCGGTACGACAGTCATGGTAGGTGTCATTCCCATCGAACGCCTGGCGGGTGACCTGACTCCGGCGGCGACGGCGGCCGGCATCCTGTACGGCTGGTGGGGGAATGTACTCCTCTCCGTGGCGGCCCTGCTCGCCTTCGTCTCCGTGGCGAACGCGGGCATCCTGAGCGCTTCCCGCTATCCGCTGGCCATGAGCCGGGACCGCCTGCTGCCCGTCGGAATGAGCCAGGTAACCGCCAAGGGCGTTCCCGTCCGCTCGCTGATCGTTACCGTGGGCAGCATCCTCTTCATCCTGCTGACCCTCGACCCCGTGGGCATTGCCAAGCTGGCAAGCGCCTTTCAACTCGTCGTATTCGCCGTCGTGTGCCTCGCAGTCGTCGTGATGCGCGAAAGCCGCATCGCCGAGTACGACCCGGGATACCGCTCGCCCTGGTACCCCTGGATGCACATCGCGGGCATGATACTGCCCTTCCTGGTGATCTGGCAGATGGGTTGGCCCGCCATCCTGTTCATCGTCGGCTTCATCGCCGCCGGGACCCTGTGGTACTTCTACTACGCACGGTTCAGGGCGGACCGCAACGGCGCGATCTACCACATATTCGAACGGCTCGGCCGGTCGCGCTACCAGGGGCTGGACCGGGAACTGCGCGGGATCCTGAAGGAAAAAGGGCTTCGGGACGAAGACCCCTTTGAAGACATGATCACCCGGTGCCAGCCGGTCGATTTCGAAGAGGAAGTCGATTTCGATCGGGTGCTCGCCGTCGCATCGGAAAAGCTGTCGCCACGGGTGGGGCTTTCAATGGGTGAAATCAAAGACAGATTTATGCAGAAGACCGATGCGGGCGGGACACCTGCGGGCGGGACACCTGCGGGCGGGACACCGGTTGCCGACGGCGTGATGTTGCGCCATTTTCGCATGCCGGGTATCGCCCTGCCGGAACTGGTACTCGTCCGCGCATTCGAGGGCGTGCAGGTAGACTATGTAAACCCCGTGACCGGCAAATTGAATTCCGACGAAATCCACGCGTTTTTCTTCCTGGTCAGCCCCGCGGAGCACACCTCACTGCATTTGCGCATGCTGGCCCGGATCGCGGAACGGACCGACGACGTAAACTTCGGCCTGGTGTGGATCGCCGCGGTCGACGAACACGCCCTTCGCGACATCTTCCTGCGAAGTGACCGGTACCTGACCGTCCCGGTCCTTCCCCAGTCGCCCGCGAGCGGCCTGATTGGAGTGCCTGTTTCGGAAATGGAAATCCCGGGGGGATGCCGGATCGTGTGGATACGCCAGTTCGACGAGGTGATCGTCCCCTCGGGCGACACCGTGATCAAGTCGGGCGATCTGCTGACCGTCATCGGCGATCCCGGGGACTTGAACGCCTTCCGGCGGATGTACCACGACTAGGGCACGTAGTTGACGGTCTCGTCGGGCATGGCCGCGTGGGCGATGCCGCCTTCCGACGCTCTATCCTGCTTAGGGCACGTAGGGCGTCCCTGTTCGCCGCAGGTCCTTCGTCACCGCCATCTGGCAGGTCACGTAGGCCTGGGCGTCCACGTTGCCGCGGCGGTTCAGCAGGCCGGCGGCGTAGCCCGGACGGGCGTCGGCGATGGTGCCGACGATGAGGTTGGCGTACTCCACGGTGGTATCGTACCGTTCCGCGATCAGGGCGTTCATCTCGCTCCAGGCGATCTTGACGGCCTCTTCCCAATTGTAGCCCTGCCCGCTGGTCAGATACTCCTCCTGCGACTCCACGATGCGGGTCTTCTCTACGACCGGAGCGCTGCACGGAAACCCGGGCGACCGGTCCACGCGCATCGTGATCGTCGAATCGATCTCCACGCCTGTCCCCGTCAGCTCGCCGTCCCCCATCCGGGCGTGCACGTCGCCCAGGGACAGCAGTCCACCCGGTTTCTGGGCACAAATGTGGACCGTGCTGCCCGGTTGGATCGCGTTGAAGTCCATGTTGCCGCCCGTATCGATCTGGTGGAGGGCGACCGATTCCAGCATGACGACGCCGATCATGGGCCGGACCGGCACCACGAAATCGGGCGGGAAATGGACCAGGCCGTCCCGCACCGGCGCGATCAGGCGCAGACTGCCCCAGTGGGGGCCGCCGTTGCGGTAGAAGCCGTAGGGACCGACCTCCATGTCGAGGATCTCCACGGACACCCAGTCCCCGGCCTCGATCCCCTCGATGTGGAAGGGTCCGCACGGCCGTGAATACCGGTAGGGATCCACGTCCATGACCGCCCCGGCCCGCAGGTCCTTCTTGGCAAGATAGTCCTGGTCGTGCCCGCCGTAGGTCTCGACCTGGACCGTCTCACCGGGTTCGAGGACGCCGCGGATCTCCTTGAATGCCGGATCGTCCGGTCCGGAGAGATAGGGGGTGCGGGTAAACCGGCGCATGGAACGCTCCTTCCTTTGGGTCCAACCTGGCCAAACGGTTTTAACTGTGAGTGCGATTGTGATATTGTTACGATTTCCGGGGTGTTTTCTATCGCCTTGCGGCATAGGCGCGTTATATTCAGGAACGTATTCGATCCACCGAAGCCTTACAAGCCCTAAACCTGACCCTGGCAGCGGTCCGGTGCTTGCAACGGTCCGGCACCTGTAGCGGTCCGGCACCTGTAGCGGTCCGGTGCTTGCATCGGTCCGGCGCGGAGAACATCCCATGCGACTGACGAAAGAGCAACTCGCGTTCATGGACACCTTCGGCTACCTCGGTTTTCCCGGGTTGCTGAAGGACCGTATCGAAGAGATCACGGGCGCCTTCGAGGCCGTATGGGACGAGCGCGGCGGCGGCCATGACGGCAAGCCCCACGACGGGACGGCGCGGTCCTGTATCGTGCCCTTCATCGACCAGCATCCCGTGCTGTCCTCGCTCATCGACGACCCCCGCGTCAACGGCATTTTTGGCAGCCTCCTGGGGGATGACTTTGTCTACCTGGGCAGCGACGGCAACTTCTATGTCAGCGATACCAACTGGCATTCCGACACGGACTGGTCCGGCAAGAAGCGTGGTGCCCCACCCCGCATCTATTTCAAAATGGCCCTCTACCTCGACCCACTTACGCGGGAAACGGGCGCGCTGCGGGTCATTCCGGGCAGTCACCGGTGGGGCGATGCATATGCCGATTCGCTTGAATCCCAGATCAGGAAATCGGGTGAAAACTGGGGTATTGGAGGCTGGGAGGTACCGGCTGTGGCCCTCGAGACGCAGCCGGGGGACATCGTCGTTTTCAACCAGAACACCAAGCACAGCGCATGGGGCGGGAGCGACCGGCGCAGGATGTTCACGATCAACTGCACGGCCCGGTTCAGCGAAAAGGATGTACATTTGCTGAAGAACGAGATCGCCGCTGCCGCCCGTTTCTGGCTCGACAGCATCTACGGGGAAGCCATGCTGGAAACGGCCGGTCCGGCGCGCATGAAGCACCTGGAACAACCCCTGGCCCACCAGGATCATCTCGTGGAGGAAGTCCGCAAGGCCAGGCTGAGGATGGAGGAGCCGTCGAGGGGGTAGGATGCGATCGCTTATGGGGCGGCCTGCCGACTTACCGCCGCCAGTCCTGTTGCCCGCGGACCTGCTGCAGGAACCGCCGGGCGTTGCCGGAGAAATGGTCTTCGATCTCCTGCGACGTCAGGCCCAGCATGTCCGCCACCTGTTTCTCCTGCCGCAGCTGCTCGTAGATGACCAGCGTCGCCCGCGAATCGCAGTGGGGCGTCGTCTCCGTCGTGCCCTCGTAGTAGGTCCACGCCCGCCCGTAGGTGACGTACTTGCCCCGGGCGCAGCCCGCCACCACGTTGTCCGAACCGAACATGACGCGCGAGCGGTCCTCGTGTTTCATCAGCAGGTACTGGGAGTAGAGGTCGTTCACGGCCGACGTGTCGTACCAGATATTGGGCAGGTCCGTGAGAAAGTGGATGGCGCGCTCCATCATGAAGCAGTTGAAGGCCCGGGCGCAATGGGCGAGGATCCACTGGGCGCGGGGATAACGCTTCGTGTAGTCCGCCAGATCCTGCTGGTTGTCCGCGTCCGCCGGCCCTTCGGGCTTGGACATGTGCATGGTGATGGCGAGGCCCAGGTCGTGGGCCACCTCGATGAAGGACTCGGGCAGGAAGTCCCGGATGCGGCAGTGGGTGGGGTCCGGCGCGAAGGTCCGGTAGGGTTTCAGGCCCAGGAACCCGTGTCGCTTGACCTGCGTTGCAACATATTCCGGCGACATGTCGGGCGTGACCATCATGTTGATCGCCGATTCGGGGTCCTGCTTCATCTCCTCGGCCATCCAGTCGTTGTGGCCTTCCGTGTCGATCCCGCCGGGGATCGGCGTGCCCAGAACCAGGTAATGTATCCTGCGGCCCGGATACAGTTTCTCCGCCCAGGCCAGGTGGTCCTGGTAGTCGATCTCCACCCGGAGCCCGGTGGGGTCCGGGGGCAGCTTGCCCCGGTGCCGTTCCGACCACATGTGCACGTGCATGTCGTAGACGGTATCCGGCACGAAACCGGCCAGTTCCTCGTCCCAGAAGCTCCGATCGAAATCCTGATAGTCTGGTACGTTCATGAAAACTCCTCGCGATGGCTGGGTAGCTGAAAGGCGCTGCAAATAAAACGGCGTTGCAGCGAACGCGGCACCGCCTCCAGTGTACCCATATCGCGCACCCTTTTCAAGGCCAAAAGAAACTTTGACTTTCCATCATTCGGGACGCACATTTCCCCCGAGATAACATGCAATTAGATTACCAACTAGTACGGAGGTTATCATGGCTGACGAACAAGGCATGAACCGGCGTAGTTTCTTGCGAAACACGGCGCTGGGAGGCGCGGGCGTTTCGCTCATCGGCACGCCGGTCTGGGAGGCGGCCGCCCAGATGGTCAGCGGAACCACGATGCAGGAGGTGAACGGCGTCGGACTCGACGATCCCACGCTGGTCCAGCTCAGCATCAACGAGAATCCCCTGGGCGCCTCGCAACGGGCCATCGAGGCGGTGGCCGGCAAGATGTTCGGCATGAACCGGTATACCATGCACGACCGGCTCGAGGAAGCCCTCGCAGCCCATCACGACGTCGACGTCGAATCCGTTGTCCTGGGCGTGGGCTCGTCGGAGATCCTGCTCACGGCTACGCTGGCAGCCTTCTGGGAAAATCCGGGAAACGCGGTCACGGCCTTCCCGTCCTACCGGTCCATACCGAGAACGGCGGAGGAACTCGGACAGGCCGTCAAGAAAGTGCCGCTGACCGGGGACTGGCAGATGGACCTGGACGCCATGGCGGCAGCCGTGGACGGGGATACCCGGATCATCAGCATCTGCAATCCAAACAATCCCACCGGCCAGATACTCGATCCGGCCGAACTGGAACGGACGATCCGGGCCATGCCGAAGGACGTCATCGTCTGTGTGGACGAGGCCTACATCCAGTTCGTGGACGATCCCGACTATTCATCCATGATTTCCCTGACCAAGGAAGTGGAAAACCTGCTGGTTTCCAGGACCTTCTCGAAGGCCTACGGACTGGGTGGCATGCGGGTCGGTTACGGTATCGCCCATCCCGCGCTACTTGACCGCATGGCGTGGTTCAGCATCGGCATGCTCAACAAGAATACCCTGTCCACCGTGGCCGCCCTCGCGGCGCTGGACGACCAGGAGCATGTCCGCCGGTCGGTGGAATCCACGCGCCGGGGCAAGGCATATCTGTACGCGGAACTCGAGGCCATGGGGTACAGCCCCATCCGTACGCAGACGATCTTCGTCACCGTGGAAGTCGGTCCCAACGTGAACACGCTGATCGACCGCCTGTGGGAGAAGAAGGTCTACGTCCGGCAGGCCTTCGACATGGAAGGCTTCATGCGCATATCCGTCGGCCTGCCCAGGGAGAACGAGGCCTTCATCTCCGCCTTCAAGCGGGAACGCAGCGCGTTATAGGCGTGTGGTGCGTTGCAGGTGCGCGGTGCGTTTTAAGCCCGTGGCGTCTCAGCTGTCGGCAGGACAACAAGGCGCGCGTTTCGGCGTGTCAGAAAGGTGCAGGGTCTAGATGAAGTACCCGAACCCGCTGAAACAGCGCATCCGGGACGGCGAGTTGCTGCTGGGCACGGTCCTGCCCGCCCACGATTCGTTCACGGCCTCGGTGGTATGCCGTTCCGACGTTGATTTCCTCTGGATCGACACCGAGCATTCCGCGAGCGCCGTGGAAGACCTGGACATGGTGCCGGTGATCGCGCGCCAGAGAGACGTGGCGCCCATGATCCGCGTCGCCTGGAACGATCCCGCCCTCGTCAAGAAGGCTTACGACATCGGTGCAGTGGCCGTCATGATACCCCAGGTCAACACCGCCGAAGAGGCGGAGCGCGCCGTTCAGTATGCCCGGTACGCTCCGGAAGGAAACCGGGGTATTTCACCTTACTGGGCCATGTTGGCGGGACTGGATTTCAACCATGTGGTCCGGACGGCTAATGAAGAGACCGTCCTCGTGCTCCAGATCGAAAGCCTGGAAGCCTACGAGAACCTCGACGAGATCATGCAGGTCGATGGGATCGACGTGCTCTTCGTCGGTCCCACGGACCTGTCCGCCACCCTGGGCGTGATCACCCAGACGGATTCCAGGGAGGTACAGTCGATTATGCGGGATGTTCCGAAGCGCCTGGATGGTTCAGGCATCATGGCGGGCACCACCCTGGACGGTATGGAGGAGATCCGAGAAAAGATCGACTGGGGCTATCGGTACATCAACGTCGGAAGCCCAATGGGCTACGGAATGCGCGTCCTGCAGGACAACCTGGACGCACTGCGGAACGGATGACGGACGATTGGCGGCGACCGGGAAGGATGACGGAATGATCAGCGAAGAACAGGTCCGGATATTCCACGAGCGTGGATGGCTTGTGGTCGAGGGCGTCTATTCTCCCGATGAAGCGGACGAAGTCGCCCGATTGGCCGTGGAAACGGCGGATGCCATGGACGTAGAGGAATCCATGGAGGGTTATCTGCTGGATCGTTCCGAATCAGGCGAGACCGCTCCGCGCAAGATCGACAGTCCGTATTTGCGCCACCCGACGTTCCGCGATTTCGCAATAGATGACCGGCTTCGGGACATCCTCCGTCAGCTCACTGGTGAAGAACCCCTGCTCAAGAGCGACCAACTCTTCATGAAACCGCCACGTTTTGGGTCGGAGAAGCCCTACCACCAGGACAACTTCTATTTCCGGTGCACGCCGGGCGGCCACGTGATCACGGCATGGATCGCCCTCGACGACGTGGACGAGGAAAACGGCTGTCTCAGGTACATCTCCGGTTCGTACAGGAAGGGGATTATCGACCACGTGGAGGTCCCCGGCCAGCCCTACAACCTGGCGCCCCCGGACAACCTGATCGACTGGGAGATGGAAGCCTCCGCGCCGGTGCGCAAGGGCGGTGTGGTCTTCCACCACTCGGAAACGCTCCATTCCTCGCGCCGCAATACATCGGACCGCTGGCGGCGCGGCTACGCGACGCACTGGGTCACCGCATCGGTCACGTCCGAAACGGACAACCTGGACAGCGCCTACTTTCGCAGCGACGACTACACGGAGCACGTGCGTGCGGTCGACCGGCGGAAGGACGGTGTGACGCAAGGCGGGATTGCCGTACGTAGCGAAGAGTAATGTCACTTCGTCCTACCAAGCGTTCTTATGTGATTTGATCTTCTTCCGTAAGAAGTATTTCACCAAGCACGCTCTCATGCCAACGCTTCGTGTACTGCGGGCGAAGGTTGATTCTTGACCGGTAACCGACACCATTGAGGAGTTCCTCGAGGGACACCAGTCGCCGTCGGAACCCAAGCCGGACACCGCATCGAAGACTGGCTCGGTCCGGTCCGCACAAGACCCATGCGTCGGTCCTGCTCAGTGCATGCGCCCAAAGCGAAGCCTCTCCCCGATCCAAAGCGATATTGTGGATTCGAACGGCCAATCCTGCGTGTTCGGGGTTACCGACCGAATGGACCGCTTTCACGGAATCTCGCAATTCGCCTTCGCTAACTCGAATCGCCGCCCTGCGACGCTGAAAACACGGCTGCGTTTCATCGACGCATTCTTCAACGGATTCCACCGGATAACCACCGGCCAACGCTCGCCACGAGCCTGACCGATAGGACTCCAGTATGACGTTAGTATCAACCAACACGGTACCTCGATCCCGGGCCATGACACCTCACAGCTCAATTGCGCACTGGACGTCATGTGCAGCGAAGAGATCTACGAGGTCCTCGACGTCAAGGTCAAGCAAGCTGGCAATGCTTCGCACCGAGATGTAGCCCCTTTCGATCGCAAGGCTGAGTACCACCATGAACGGTCTCGAGAACAGGGCAGGCAGGCCGTTCTCGGCCATTTCTGTGCTATTGTTGCGCAATGCTGCATCAGGTACGGACCGCGCGACCGCGGGTTTCAGTTCGCCTAGTGCGACCAGCCGCCATCTCAGTGCTGAGGCCGTCACGCGCAACTCGTTCGCCACCGCATGTAGTTTCCGGATCAACTTATCTTCTGCGAGGCCAGACCAGCTTCCGAACCTTGCCAGGGTGGCGGCCGGCATCAGAACCGCCGCCGCGAAGTTGTTGGTGAGTTGCTCGGTGCGGTTGCCTCCGGTCTCCAACGCATCCTCGGAGTGTTCGGGTGGCATCGCATCCCAGGTCAGGAGGTGAAACAACTCATGGGCGAGATCGAAGTGGCGGCGTCCGACGACTTCATGTCGCGCAATCAGCACCGCGTCGAGTTCGGGCAAGCGGCACGCCGCGCCGGAGATACCGCGCTCGGCGTCCATCATGAGCACCAGGATACCGAGTTCGCGTTCCATGACTTCCATGAGGCGCACGGCAGGGACTTCACCTAGATCCAACTCGGTGACGAACCGCTCGCCGAGTGCCATGGCGTCCTCGAAACGCGCGTGGCGGGTAAGACCGAACGCCCGACGCATCAGCGGCGTTTCGTATCCGACCTGTGGCGCGAGCGTGCGGTACGCGCCGATCCAGCGACCGGCGCATTGTTCACAGGCCTCAAGCCGTTCAATTTCGACGCCGGTCTGGCGCCAGGAGAAGCGTCCTTCTCCCGCCAGCAGGAACGGGTCGGTAAAGTACTCAAGCGGTGCGCCCAGTCTTTCGACGGCGAGCAGCAGTTCCTCCGCCGTCACGCGTCTCGCGCCCGTCTCGATAGCCGATACCGTCTGCCGATCACTGAACCCGAAGATTTTCGCTACATTTTCCTGCGATAACCCGCGTTCCTCGCGCAACGCCTTGATTCGCCTGCCGATAAGCCCTGTCGTCATCAATAACCTCCCGCGAATGAAATGTCTTGCAATTTTAAATATGCAATGTTTTTGTGCAATATTCAATATGTTTTGTATATTGCCTTGAAATTGCACTCGCCTCGGTAAGCATTCGTCCGTCAGATGCGCTTGAAATGCTATGAGTCCACTTGAATTGCCATGAGTCCGCTTTGGGTTTGATTACATTATACGAAACATGTATTTTTAAGAGATTGTAGGATCATACACCAGGACTACAAATCAGTAGGTTTCATATGTCCTACTGCGATGTAAGTAATCAGAGAGCATTTAGATGACGACCGCATCGGCGACAGGATCCATCACCGATCTCATGTGGTCGGAGACGGTATCGATCTACGACGCCATACTCGCCCACCCCTTCATCAAGGGACTTACCTCTGGCGACCTGGACCGTTCGGCTTTCGAATTCTACACCGTCCAGGACGCGCTGTATCTCAAGGACTACGCCCGGGCCCTGAGCCTCGCCGCGGTGAAGGCCCCGGACGAGGACACCATCATCCTCTTCAACGAGCACGCCAAGGGATGTCTCGTGGAAGAACGGGCCATGCAGGAGAACTTCTTCGACGTCTTCGGGCTGTCGTCGGAAGAGGTCTGGGCCACGCCCAAGGCGCCGGTATGCCAGGCCTACACGAGCTACCTGCTTTCCGTGGCCTACGGCCGGCCTTTCCACGAGGTCGTGGCCGTGGTGCTCCCCTGCTACTGGATCTACTGGGAAGTGGGCAAGGCGCTGGCCGAGAAGGGATCGCCGGATCCCATGTACCAGCAGTGGATCGACACCTACGCCGGCGAGCAGTTCGCCGAGTGTGTCGTCGCCGTTCTCGAGATCACGAACCGCGTCGCGCACGGGCTTCCCTTAGAGGACCGCGAGGCCATGCTGGGGCATTACGTCACGACCAGCCGGTACGAGTGGATGTTCTGGGACATGGGATATCGGAAGGAACAGTGGCCGGTGTGAACGCAGACTTGGTGTTCAGGAATTAACAGAACGGTTACGACAACCTGACGCAGGCGCTGACTTCCGTGAACAGGATCGCCGTGAATACGGGGATACACTCATGAGACGGGCGGCACTGGAACCCTAACAGTCAGGTTGAAGGTGGCCCCGCCAGCTAGATAACCTCAAGGTTTATGATCGAACTTACTTCCCTTGACATATGCAATAGGTTTTAATATTATAGTCCATAATGGTCCATAATTGTCCGGTACGAACATAAAGGGTGGTACTTTGAATCAGTACGAAGCTAAACCTTCACGAGTCTGGAAGGTATCCGAGGCCAAGGCGCGGCTGTCCGAGATTCTGCGTTTGTCGGAAGAAGAGGGCCCGCAGCGCATCGGAACGCGCAGACCGTTCGTCGTGATTCCGGAACGTGTCTGGCGAGGGCGTGAGGAAGGTCCGCGGAAAGCGCTCGGTCAGTGGCTGTTGGAAAACATTCCGCGCGGCGCCAAACTGACCCTACCGGACCGCAGCACCAATCGCAAGACGCCATTCGCTGACGACGATGAAGCATGAGCGGGTACCTGCTGGATACAAATGTCGTTTCGGAACTGACGAGGGCCGCTCCTGACAAAGGCGTGGTGGCGTTTCTGTCAGAAAACGAAGACTTCTGGTTGTCAACAATCCTTATACATGAGATCGAGTACGGAGTCCGGCTACTCCCGCAAGGTCGCCGTCGGGAACGTTTGACTGAGATGCTGGCGGCGGTAGTGCGGATCTACGAAGACCGCATATTGCCCTTGGATAGATTGGGAGCGGAGTGGTCGGCCGAGCTCAGGGCACGAGCCCGCAAAGCCGGACGTAATCTGGATCTCGGCGATGCACTCGTCGCGGGTACCGCCAAAGCGCACAGCCTTGCGGTCGTCACCCGGAACGACAGGCACTTCGATGACCTCGGTGTCGATACGGTAAATCCGTGGAAGACGCCGTGACCTCGCTCACCGAGCGCGATACCCCAACCCACCTGCACAGCCTTCATGCCCGGCTACCTCATAGACAGCAACAGGATAACTGAAAACATCCCACCAGCTGGTCTTTTCTTACAAGAATCCCCCGTTTTTCCCTACTAATCAATTACACAACCCTGAGAACGCAGTCTGTACGGACAGCCGGCCAGGCCCGGCCTCGCTGCAGCGGACTGCGTAAGAACCGTCGCTTGCGGACCGCTGAAAACGCGTGCATGGCGAGTGGGTAATGCGTGCGTAGTGCGTGCGTAGTGCGTGCGTAGTGCGACTGTGTAAGCGACCAACCGGAAGGAATCGTCATGAGTGTGGATATCGTTCGAGGTACCAGCCAGAAGCCCGTCTCAAGCGATGCCCTGGTAGAGATCGTTTCCCAGCAGACCACTTGGTCGGGGCGACTGTTCATCGGATATCCGATTTACAGCACGTCCGAAGGACTCAGGATGATTGACGCCCTGCTGGTTTCGGCAGATATGGGTGTGGTCGTTTTCGATCTCATCGAGGGACACGATACGGGTGATTACGGAGCGCGGCAGGACGATGCGGCAAACAAGCTCGAAGCCCGGCTTAAGGTACACAAGGAACTGATGCAGCGACGGGACCTCATGGTTCCCATCCATACCATCTCATTCGCCCCCGCATTGAGGAACCCGGATTCATGCCGAATCGACGATTACCCGCTCGCGAACGCTTCCTCACTCATAGAGGCGTTAAACCGGTTCACCTGGTCAGGTCCCCATGGCCAGGATATGCAGGATATGTGTGAGAAGGTGCTGTCGGCAATCGAGCACATTGCCACGGTTCGTAAAAGCGGAATCGGCCGGAGCGTAACGGAGGAGGACTCGCGCGGCGCGAAGCTGGAAAAACTCGAGAAATCGATCGCGACACTGGACAACATCCAAAGTCAAACTGTCATAGAAACGGTCGAGGGCGTACAACGCATTCGTGGTCTGGCGGGTTCGGGCAAAACCATCGTACTGGCGCTGAAAGCGGCCAATCTCCACGTGCATCATCCTGACTGGCGCATCGCAGTCACCTTCAATTCACGTTCCCTCAAGGATCATTTTCGTCGCCTGACCAACCATTTCTTCATAGACCAGACCGGCGAAGAGCCTGACTGGGACAGGCTGCGTATTGTAAACGCCTGGGGTTCCTGGCGGGGTAAAGACCACGAGGGGATCTACCACGAGTTCTGTCGACTGCACGGCATGGCATTCCTCGATTTCGGAAGGGCGCGCAGCAAATTCGGACCCGGCAGGGAGTTCGAAGGGGCGTGCGAATACGCCCTTGCTTATGCACAAGAACGCGAACCGGTCTACGACGCGATATTTGTCGACGAAGCGCAGGATTTACCGCCCATGTTTCTGAGGCTTTGCTACAAACTGCTCAAACACCCCGGGAGACTGGTGTACGCCTATGACGAACTGCAGAGTCTTCGAGGCAGTTCCCTGCCTTCTCCAGAGGAGATTTTCGGGAAGAACGAGAATGGATCGCCCAAAGTGCGATTTGACGACACCGGTCATCCCGAACCGCAGCGTGATATCATGCTGTCGAAATGTTACCGCAATTCGAAGCAGGTTTTAGCCACGGCTTTTGCCCTCGGATTCGGGGTATACCGGAAACCGTCCCATGGGACGAAAACCGGCCTGGTCCAGATGTTCGATCGGGCACATATCTGGGAGGATATCGGTTACAGGGTGCGGGCCGGTGCATTGCGCGACGGTTCGGCCGTTACGCTTGACCGTACGGAGGACACAAGTCCTGGGTTTCTGGAAGTCCATTCCGATCCCGATGACCTGATCTGTTTTATCACCTTCAGGAACGCAGACGAACAGACGGAATGGCTGACGGAGGCCATCGCCGAAAACCTCGGTAAAGACGAACTGCGACACGACGACATCATGGTCATCAACCCCGATCCTCTTTCGACACGCCTGACCGTCGAGCCGATACGCAGACGTTTGAAGGAAATGGGCATCAGATCCCATCTCGCCGGAGTCGACACGGATCCGAATACCTTCTTTCGACCGGGCAAAGCATCGGTGACCCTGACCGGGGTTCACCGCGCCAAGGGCAACGAAGCCGGCATGGTCTATATCATCAATGCCCAGGACTGCCATTCAGCGGTACGTAATCTGGCGAGTGTACGAATCGGCCTGTTTACGGCGATAACGCGGAGCAAAGCGTGGGTTCGCGTGCTTGGTTTCGGCGAATCCATGGCCATGTTGAAATCTGAGTACGAAAAACTGAAAGCGCGGCGTTTCGAGTTGCGGTTTACCTATCCGACTTCGGAGCAGCGGGAGCAGCTGCGACTCATCCACAGGGATATGACCACGGCCGATTTTAAGCGCCTCAAGAACCGCGACCGGCATCTGGATAATCTACTGTATGAGCTCGAAACCGGCAAAGTGCAGATCGAAGACCTGGACGAGGAGACGATTGCCCGGTTCAGGAATGTGCTGATGGAATAGCGTTATTTAACCCGGGCAGTTCGTGCCGGAATCGGGTGATCGCCGAGGTCGTTCCACAAACTGGTATGCTGAGGTTCTCGTTTTGCATAATCGCGAAGAGGAGGGCTGACGCGCCGCGATCTTCACGCTCGCTCAGGTTCTGGCGTCAGCGAACGCCAGGTGCGCAGACCTCTGGAGGAGTTGAGAGACAAACGGCTGGTCGAGACCAGGAATCGCGGACCGGCGACACGCTGGGTACTCAAGCAGGGGGGCGCGATAGGGGGGGGGGCGACAGGAGCGCGATAGGGGCGCGACAAAGCGTTATGGGGGCGTAATAGAGGCCGTTATGCGTTCCAATCGTATTCAGGCGATACAGGCACAGGGCAAAATGCCCTCCTCTAATCCACCACCGGAGGACCTTGACCGAACGTTCGGTTCGGACATTGAGCGTACATAGCTTGCTCTACGATCAGTCATTTCCTATCAGGTTTCCGAGAATACTCACCAGCGCCCGTCCCGGTCCATTTTCCGCATAACCCGCGAGTTCGAACTTCCTGCTTCCCAGTCTGCGCACCACGATCTCGCTCCAGAAGAAGAACCCTTCCTTCAAACGGACTTCCACCAGCTCGCCGATGTCATAGAGGGTCCCGGTGTTGTTGTTGACCAGGTGGTTCGACCGGGTGATGGCCATGCCTTCCTCGCCGGAACCGTCGATATCGTAAAACACCAGCAGGTCGTTCACTGTCGCGGCCACACCGCTGAAACGTATGTCACGCTGCAGCGAAACGACGAAGTTCGCCGCCCGGTCGGGGTCGATATCGGGGTAGACGTACAGGCCGGCCCTGGCATCGGTCAAGATGCCACGAGCGGCCTGTCGGACACGCTGAACAGCAGGATCGGACGACGACCCGGATCCCGTGCCGCTGGAGGCGTCGGTCCAGGAGGCACCAGACTGTGAGGCTCGACCTGACGCGCCGGACCGGGAATACTCCGTTCGTGTACGGGAAGATTGCGAGGAAGAACGATAGTGAGGAGGAGACTGCCGCTGCGAAGTTGACCTGTGAGTCGAATACATCCGCAGGTTCTCCGGATTTCGAACGAGCCACTGGTATGCCTCGTTGATCTCCGTAAACTTGGCGGTAGCCCGGTCTTTCACCCGTTCGGGCACTTTGTCCGGATGCCAGATCAGCGCCAGTTCCCGGTACGATTTCTTCACGTCATCCAGCGACGCGCCCGGAGCGAGATCAAGCGAGTGAAGTGCCCTGTTCGTGGTATCGTCCATACATGGTTATTTACGGCTTATACGTATCTGAGTCAACGGCACTGTGCATGGCGTCCAGGATCCGACGCACGGCATCCACGGTTTTTTCAACATCGGAGGCCAGGGTAGCCCAGGAACAGACGCTGATCCGCATCGCGCGCATCCCACACCAGTCGGTACCTCCGAACCACGCGGTTCCCTCCGACTGAATACGGTTAATTACCTGGTCAGTGAATCGGTCGTGGTCTGTACCTGCTGGGTCCAGGAAACGCACCAGTCCCTGGTTGATGACCGCCGGGGAGAGTATTTCGGCACCGGGAAGCGACCCGATCCCCTCAACCAAACCCGCCGCCGCGTCGCAACACCGGTTCACTATGTCGGCGATGCCCTGCCGGCCGAGGGCTTTGACGACCGCATACACGGGAACGCCGCGGCCACGCCGCGACCATTCCGGGTTCCAGTCGAGCTGGTCTCGCGCAGAGCCATGGGTCAGGTACGAGGCCCGTATGCTTATCGCGTCGCGATGGGACTCGGGATGGCGAACGGCCACGAATCCAATGTCGAACGGCGTATTGAGCCACTTGTGTCCATCGGTTGCCCACGAATCGGCCGTTTCCACTGCGTCGAGCAGATGAGAAAAACGCGCTGACACCCTGGCCCACAGGCCGAAGGCACCGTCCACATGTACCCACGTGTTGTCGCGCACGCGACACAGGGGAATCACGGTGCGGAAGTCATCGAAGTTGCCCGTATTGATGTCGCCGGCTGACAGACACACCGCAACGGGCGCATCGCCCAACGCATCCAGTTGTGCACCCAGGGCAAGCGGATCTATGCAGCCATCGGTGGTGGGTACCAAGTGCAGATGCCGAGATCCAATGCCCAGTAGGCGAACGGCCCTTTCCACGGAGTGATGGCCATGCGTGCCCGATACTACATGCATGCGGGGTCCGCCGGCGAGTCCGTCTCGTTCCGGATCGTGTCCGCACCCCACCAGCAAATGACGTCGGGCGGCTGCGAGTGCCGTCAAATGGGCGAGTTGGCAACCCGATGTGAACGCGAAGGACGAGTCGCCGGGCAGGCCAAGCAACTCGATTAGCCATCGTCCGGCGGTCTCTTCGATAACGGCTTCCGCGGGAGAGCAGGCCGCCAACGCGGCGTTCTGGTCCCAGGTCGACACAAGCCAGTCCGCCGCCAGCGCGGCTGGATGCGTACCACCGATGACCCAACCGAAGAATCGTCCACCGGGACATCCGATCAGTCCCCCATCGGTGTGGGATACAAGTTCGTTGATGACGGATTCGTCGTCCGAAGGACCATTGGGAATCGGTCCGTCCAGACGTTGACGTAACTCATCAATTGTGGTCAACGCCGCGACTGGCCGGTGGTCGAGACCGTCGATCCATTTCAGGGCGTGTTCCGTGGTGGTCCTGAGAAGGGAGGCTGTGCCGCGTTTCAAGGTTGGATGCTCCTTTCAGTCAGATAACCGGTTGAGGCAAAAACCGGATGATGTGACGTGTGTGGTCAAATTGATGACATTTACTTTGGAATAAAGATGTCCGCTCTATTCCAGGTGTATCCATGTTGCAATCAGTGTTGTCTACCACCCCCCATGTCGCTATATTCTCCATCGAAACAGCGGTAGCTTACAGAATTCGCCCGTCGGTACTTTCAGTGGGGACCCACCCATGCCCATCACCGATGCTTTGCCCGAAATGAAGCGGGAACTGCGGTTTTTCCCGGCAAGAAACGAGCACCCCAAAACACTTTCCCGCGAACAGGTCGACTTCTTCAACGCGAACGGGTATCTCTGCCCCCTCGATGTCTTTACCCCGCAGGAGGCCGAAGAGAACCGCCTGTATTTCGAAGACCTTATGGCCCGCGCCGATCAGGAAGGATACAACAGCTACTCGATCAACGGATGGCAGCGGCATTGCGAGGGGATCTACAATCTTACCATGAACGAGCGGATACTGGCCTACGCGGAAGACCTGGTCGGGGAGACGCTGATCTGCGAGATGACCCACTATTTCTGCAAGATGCCGGGCGACGTGCAGCGGGTGAGCTGGCACCAGGACGCGTCCTACTGGCCCCTGACCCCGAGCAAGGTGGTGACGATCTGGCTGGCCATCGACGACGTGGACGAAGAAAACGGGCCCATGACGGTCATCCCCGGTTCCCACCTGCACGGGCAGATCCCCTTCGAGAACAGTACGAAGGCCGAACGGAACGTGCTGGGCCAGACCGTAACGGACCCGCTTAGGTGGGGCGGAGATCCCGTGCCCTTCGTCATGAAGGCGGGGCAGATCTCCATGCACACCGACCTGCTGCTGCACGGTTCCGAACCGAACGTATCCGACCGTCGGCGTTGCGGCCTGACGATCCGGTACCTGCCGCCGGACGTGCGGGGCCGCTACCCGGAATACCACCGGGCCGTAATCTGCCGGGGCAGTGATCCCTCGGGTTACTGGAGGCCCATTCCCAGGCCGGTTGGCGACCGGATTCCTCCGCGTAATCGGTAGTATCTACATTGTATCTACATCCCCGTATCTACATCCCCAGCGGCCTGCAGTGTTTGCACGGCCGGTATCCGCTGTCCACCGCTTCCTCCGTACAGCTGAATTCCAGCCGGTGCCGCGGCTGAACGCGCCGGGCGTCGCGGCAGGTCGGATAGCAGTAGATGCCGGTCGTCCGGCTGCCGATGAAGCGAACCCCGCGCTGCTTCCAGTTCGCCAGGTCTTCCCGTGGAATCCCTTCCCGCTCCAGCAGCGTCCATTTCATTTCCGGTCCGTAGTAGTAGTTCCCGACGCCTCCTGTCGTAGGAACGAGACGGTGGCAGGGCATCAGGAAGGGAACGGGATTGCGAGCCATGACGGTCCCGACGGCCCGGATAGCCTTCGGCCGGCCCACTTCCCGGGCCAGCCAGGCATAGGGTCGTACCTCGCCCGTCGGAATCCTGGCCAGGTGCTCGAGCACGGTCTGTTCAAAATCGGTCAACCCTTCCAGCGTGACCGGTGGCTTGGCGATCTTCTCTCCTCTTATGGCCCGCCTGACCGCTTCGGCATACGCTTCGGGGAGCGAACCTCTGACCGCAGGCCGCCCCAATCTGTCTTTGTAGTAGGATTCGAAGGCGCCGTCCTCTTCCACGTCGAGTTTAACCGCTGAAATGCCTTTGGGTGTGAACCCAACGTGTGCCGATCCGAAATCCGTGTCGATCACATCGTATCGGTCTGCAATCCTGATCATCACTTCCTCCTCGATCCCTGCGGGAGCGGTCATTTTCAGTTTGGGAGAATCCACGGCAAGTTCTTCCAGAAAAGCGGCCTCTTCGCGCAAATCCGCGCACCTTTCCAGGTGTTTCGCCACGGACTGGCTGGCCTCGTCGTCCGCCTCGCCGGTCCTGATTCGATCCAGGTACTGTCTCGCTTCGTTAATATCCACCAGGGTCATCCTCCATGATCTTGCGAAGTTTACGCAGCGCCCGGTATACCTTGCCCCGCAGCGCCGATTCCGAAGAGCCGGTGACCGTCGCGATTTCCGCGTACGTGTACTGCTCGATGAAGCGCAGGATGATCAGTTCCCGGCTTTCCCTTCCCAGCACAGCGAGGGCCGCCCGGATCGTGCTCGTCCGTGACCGTTCGTTTCCGGTGTCGACAACCTGTGCAGGCAAGTTGCCCTTCATGCTGACCAGTGCGTCGTCTCTTCGTTTGCGCGACCTCAGCCTGTTCAGCGCCAGGTTCCGGACGATGCGGTACAGCCAGGGACGGACTTCGAGCGTCCGGCAGCGCTCCGCGTCGTACTTTCCGGTGAGCGTGGTGTAGGCCTTGACAAAGGCTTCCTGCGTAACGTCGAGGGCGTCGTCCGATCCACCGAGCATTTGGAAGGCGTAGGTGAAGAGCCTGTCCTGGTAGGTCGCCACCAGCTTCCCTACCGCGTCCCTGTTGCCGTGGTGGATTTCCAGTGCGATGCATCGTCCCTCTTCCTGTGTCATGCAGAGTCCTTTGCAATCCGGCGTTATGTCGGTTCTATTCCTACAACACCTTGTATCAGGTTTTCGTTCGGTAAAAAACGGAATTTAGTATCCTTCTTGACAGTTTACTTACGATTTCTTTCCTTGCCAGTTAGTTACTTCGTTTTTGGCTAATGCACACCAGTTGCGTTGCGGCGAACCCGATATACCTTTCACACGAATGCCTCGAAAAGTATGAGCGTTGATAAAGGAATGAACAGACGCGGGTTTTGTTGAAACCGGTGGGAAAGGTAGCCCTTGAAAATTCGCCCACGAAAGGGTAACTAGAATCGTGGTGCTGTCCAGCCACCTCGGCGATGACGCCAGAAACTATCAGGAACAGGCCATTCGCGCAGCGATAAGGGAATCACAGAAATGAAGATGAGTGCACGCTATGTAAAGATTGTGGAGTGGTCCGAAGAAGATCAGTGTTACGTCGGCAGCTGTCCCGGTCTGTTTTATGGTGGGTGTCATGAAGAGAATGAGCAAAAAGTATTCTCTGAATTATGCCGGATCGTGGAAGAAACCATTGATATGTATCGAAGGGACGGCGAGTCTCTGCCTGCTCCGACTTCGGGTAAAGACTACGCCAACAAAATGCTGAACTTTGTCTGATTTGAACGGCCGTTCCGCCTACCCGCCTACCCACCTACCCGCCTACCCTCCGTCCCGCATCTACCTACTCCCCACCCCCAGCACCCGATCCCAGAATCCCTTTGTCCCGGCATCCTGCTCATTGTCCTCCTGGGCGATGTAGATCGTAAAGGCCGTGTTCCCGATCTGCTCGCCCCGCCAGGCCCTGAATCCGCGGCGGTTCGGTTCGAGGGCGTCCCCCCTGATGTCCGACTTCCAGATCTGGTTCATCGTCGGGTACCATACGAAGAGGCCGCCCACTTCCTCCACCAGGATGCGTTCGGCCTGCCGGTAGACATCCATCCGCGCCTCGTAGTCGCCGACGACGCCTCCCGCCTGGACCACCAGTCGGTCGAAGCGGTCGTGCCTCCATGCATGCCGGCCCGATGATAGCCAGAGGTTCATCAGGCTGCTGGGATCGATGAAATCCGCCCCGAACCGGACGAGTCCCAGGGGAAGCTGGTGGCTGTTGATCGCGTCCATGAAGATCTTGACCTCCATGTTGCGCACCACCAGGTCGATCCCCAGGTTCTGCTTGATCATGGCGTGGATCGCCTCCCCGGCCTCGTGTACCGGCCGAACATCGCGCCGGACCCACATCTCAGTGCGGGGGAATCCCCTCCCTTCCGGATAGCCTGCTTCAGCCAGCAGTTTGCGTCCAAGGGCGGGGTCGTATTGCTGGACGGGTTTCAGGGCATCCGTCGCTTCCGCCGGGAAGCCGGGCGGCAGCATGGAGTAGGCGGGAATCGCGAAACCCTGGAGCGCGGATTCGCACACGGCGTCCCGGTCGATGGCGTGGCTGAAGGCCTGGCGAACCTTAAGATTGTCGAAGGGCGGGTTGTAGGTGTCCATCGTGAGGTAGTACGTGGCGAAATCCGTGTAGGAATGCAGCTCCCGCCTCAACCGCGGATCGGTCTTTATCCGGGCGAGTTCGGCGTGGTTCGTCACGAGGCCGAAATCCACCTCGTCGGCCTCGTAGGACGCGAGCAGGGGCGGCGGCGTCGAGGCATTGTGCAGCCTGGCGATCAGCGTCTCCAGGTAGGGCCGCGCGGCCCCGTGGTACCGGGGATTGGCCTTGAGCACGACCCGGTCCGCCTTGGTCCACTCCGCCAGGTAGAAGGGGCCACTGGCGATGGAGGTCTCCGGGCTCGTGGACCAGGCGTCGCCATACTTCTCCACCGCCTGCCGGGGCGAGACCCAGCTGTCCACCATCAGGTCGGGCATGTAGGCGCAAGGTTCGTCGGTCTCGATGAGCAGGGTGTAGTCGTCGACCGCGTGGACACCCAGCGAGTCGAGGGGCAGCTCCCTGCCCACGACGCGGCCCCAGTTCTTGATCGGACGGTAGTACCACTCCACGTCGTAGGCGTTTTCCGGGTCGGCGCCTCGACGGAGGGTGAACACATAGTCGTGGGCGGTCAGGGGCTTCCCGTCGGAGAATTCGAGGTCGTCCCGCAGGTAGAAATACCATCCCAGCCCGTCGTCGGTGGGTTCCCAGCGGTTCGCTGCCGCCGGGATCAGGTTGAAGTCCTTGTCGAAGCGGATCAGCGGTTCGGCGATGATCCGGTGGCCGTAGGTCCCCTTGTAGATCGTGCGGAACCACTCCATGTAGGTGTTATCGAGTTGAAACGTGCGGACGTACTGCTCGGACGGCGGCGCTGCGTCGGGCGGCAGTTCGACGCCCGCGGAGTTGACGTACCGGGCGGAAGATTGGGCGGGCTCGCCGCCGGCCGGACCGCCCGGACCGCCCGGACCGCCCGGGACGCGCAGGATTCCGGCCGTGGCCACGCCGAAGATCACGACGATTACAAGTACACGGGCAGTAGGGATCATGGAGGGCCATCCGTTCGCCGCGATGGAAGGGTTGCAAACTACGTTATGTCCTTCCCGGCCCCCCGTCAAGCGTAGTACGGTGATTCGCCTTGACCCGGTTCGGCCGGTCTTTATTTTGCACGTGAACACCAACCGACCGGGTGAATCGCCTCATGGATTCTTTCCTCATTTCACAGGCACTGGCTGCCGTCGCTTTCACGTGCGGCGTGGTCTCCTTCCAGTGCAAGAAGCGCCGCAACGTGCTGCTCTGGCTGAGCGCTTCGGCCCTGACGAACGCCTTCCACTTTTTCGTACTCGGCAGAAACAGCGCCGGAACCCTGTATGTCATCATGGGCGTCCGCGTTTTCACGGCGGCCTTCACGACCGACCGGCGCCTGATGTACGTGTTCATGGCGCTGATCGTGGCCGGGTTTTTTTACTCCTACGAGCGTCCCCTGGACATCCTGGCGCTCTTCGGTTCCCTGCTGCCCACCTACGGCAACTTCCAGCAATCCGACCGAAAGGTACGGCTGATCTACATGGCCTGCGCGGTGACCTGGATGGTGCACAACTACATCGCCGGCAGCCCGGTCGCCGTGCTCATGGAGACCACGTTCCTGGTCAGCAACATGATCGGGTACTGGCGGATCTACAGATTCGCGATTAAGGCCTGAGTGGAAAAGCCCTGAGGAAGGTACGCACGCGGGTTTGAAGGGGATTGTCGCGCCGCCGGAACTATCCGTACATCCGGATCGGGGTCGGCTCGGTGGGCTTGTTCTTGCGGGGCGGACGCTGTGCCGTGACCTTCAGTGCTTCCTCCCAACCCCGGTTCCAGGTGGCGTAGTCCGACAGCACGAACTCGGGGTGGCGCTGGCTTCGTACGATGAAGTTGGGGTAGAACGACCGGCCCGTGGGTAGCCCGGTCTGTTGATACCGCAAGTCGAGGCTCCACCGGATCGTGCCCGAACGATTGGGGATGGACCGGTGCGGAATCAGCTTGTGCATGAGCAGGATGTCACCCTTCCTCATCGGCAGGGACAGGACCTCTCCATCGGGCAGCCGGCCTTCTTCGATGCCGAATCCTTCGCTCCAGTACACGGTCCGGTTGTGGTGCACCCTCGGTATGATCTGCAGGCATCCGTTCTCCTCGTCGGTGTCGCAAAGGGGAAGCCACACGGTGAGAATGAATACCGGGTCGGCGTCCTCAAGATGCACCTGCGCGTCCTGGTGCCAGGGCGCCACGTTCTCCCTGATGCGGGCGGTCAGGGCGTCCTCTTCGCCGCTGCCGCCACCGTTACCGCCGCCATTCCCGTGACTTGCCAGGCTGTTCAGGTCCTCCGGCAGCTTCGCCCGCAGATGCTGAATGGGGCTGCACGTTATTTCGGGTCCGACGAGAGATTCCACGAGGTCCAGCATGCGGCCGTTGCCGAGAAATCGGAACACCGCCTCGTGCCGCATGTTCATGATATCGATGTCATCGTAAATCGCGGTGTTCTCCCGCGTGATCTGGGCCAGCCGCCGCTCGAAAGGTTCGGTCCCGTGCAACTCGGAAATGCGTCCTTCGCGGTGGAGTTCGCTGGCCCGTTCGTCCACAAAGGCCTCGATCCCCGCAATGACCGGATCCAGGTCGTCACTGGTGAGCGCGCCTTCGACGATGACGTAGCCTTCATCAACGAAATGCTGAAACTGATCTCTTGTGAGAGACATGATCGAAAGATTCCCCTTCCGGTGCCGTATCTTCAAGCCGCTTTTGGTATGTGCGTGATCAGGTTTTGCAGGTGACAAAGCCGTTCGGGCGTGGCCGTGGAAAGCAGGGGGCCGTCCTCGCCGCCGAATACCTCCCGCGTTGTATAGCCGTGTTGGCGGATGATCTTCTTGAAGGCCTCAAGTTCACGACCGTCCTTGTGTAATCCGGTATACACGAGCGTGAACATGCGCCTTTTCTTCCCGCCGCCCCAGGCGCTGTGCTTGGTGGAATGGTTGAAGACCGCCAGGTCGCCGGGCCGGGTCTCGACGGCGATTGCCGGGACTTCGCTGCCGTGCAGTCCGCCCCAAACGTCCCGCTTGCCGGAGAGGTGTTCGTGAATGGTTTCCGCATACCCCTCACCGAAACGGTGACTGCCCGGTATAACCCGCAACGCGCCCGTGTCCTTCGTCATGGGATCCAGGTAGATGGCCATCTTGTAGAAACGGATGGGCTCGGGCCACTGGGTGTCGGAATGCCACCGCGTGTCCCCGACGTAGAAGTTGCCGTCGCTGTTCCAGTACTGGTACCGCTCGCCCAGCAGACCGGCGGCGATGCCCTGGATGCGGGGATCGTCCAGCAGCGTGCACAGGTACGGGTCGTGGTTTATGAACGGCGCCACGGCCAGTCGCTCCAGGCCTTCGTGGTCATCGCCGCCGTGCCTTTTCAACAACCCGTCGAAAGCCCGTTCTATCTCGCCGATCCGGTCGTCAAGCAGGCCGGGGAAGTGCAGATACCCGAAGGTATCCATGAATTCCTTCTGGTGTGCATCCAGTTGAAACATGGAAACTCCCGATAGCCTTATACAGACGGAACTGCTCAGTATTCCTCGAGCACCGATCCTTCTATGCCCCGTGTGCCGTCTCCATAGACAAAATAGTAAACGACCAGCACTCGTCCATCCTTCAATTCGACCGACCATGGATACCCGCAATCGGACGCCAGTGAATCGGCGCGCACGACGATATCCGGCGCGGTATCCAGGTCGCCGGCCTCGGGATCGAGTATCCGCGCCAGGCATCCCATCTGTCCTTCCCACCGGGTACCCACCGTGGCAAGGATGCGGCCGTCCCGCAGCCCCAACAGGTGTCCGGGGCAACCCCGCATGGTCGTCGATCGCCAGGGCGACCAGGTCTCGCCGTTGTCGTCCGAGTGCACTTCCACCAGGTGCACGTCCTGTCCGGGCGGCTGGTTCGGATGACAGCGGAAGAGCACCAGGATCCTGCCGGACGGCGTCCGGTAGATCGCCGGTTCGCTGAAATGGGCGACGTCGTCCTCGGAGATACGGCCTTCGTAGGCCCAGGTATGGCCGCCATCGGTCGACGATTGCATCATGCCGAAGAACGGCGGGCGGCCATCCGGGTGGTCCGTCGCCTTGCCCGGAAGCAGCATGCGCCCGTCCGGCATCTCCAGCAGGCCGCTTCGGCAGACGCCCGTATGCGAGGCGGGATGGCCGTTCACGGCATCCGGGAGCGGCGGAAACGGTTCGGGGTGCGACCAGGTCCTGCCGTTGTCCGGGGAACGCACGTGGAACCCCACGCCGGGACGGGAGACCCAGGTATGCTTGGAAACTTCCGGATCCTGGGCTAGTACAAGGTCCACCGTGCTGGCGTGCAGGAAGATCTCTCCGCTGGAAAGCGTGTGGGTCCCGAAATCGATCACGCCGCCGTGGGGATAGACCGTCACCAGTTCGGCCGGACCCCAGGACCGTCCTTCGTCACCGGAGCGACAGGCCCGTACATCGAAGAGCGGGTGGCTGTGGTGGCTGAACCCCGTGGCGGGCGACCGGTGAAACAGGGTCAACAGGTCACCATCGGGGGTCCGGACGACGTTCGGATGGGCGCCATACCAGCCTGCTTCGCGGTAGATCGTTCTTTGTTCCGCTACGCGCCAGCTCATGTGGACTCAACCTTCCTGTAAAATGTACTGGATGTTCATACCGCCGGCTATTCATGCAGCCCGGTCGTTTTTCAGGCTCGCAGGTCATCGAAATCGACATTGGATGCAAGAATATACCTGTGGCGGCATGGCGGTAAATGGAAATATGAATACGATGTGCCGTGAGATTCAGCCGGTCGGTTTTATTCATCCGGACATCGCGGCAAGCCGCCGGAACGCGTCTGGCCGGGGACCGGTTTCCATATGCGCCAGGATACTGCCGGCACAGGTCTCGGCACCCGACTTAGACGTATCGACTTCGAAGTCGTAGATACAGGGTTTGTGCACCTCCCGATCCCAGATCCGCACCAGTTCGGGCACGGGCGCGTCATCCGGTAGGTCTTGTTCCCTGAGCCAGGTGTCCTTGCGGCGTTGCCACACGATTTCGGCGGGACAGCGTACGCCCACGAAGTACGTTCTCAAACCCTCCAGGCGCCTTGCGCAGTCGTAAAGGATACCGCTCAGCGTGGCGTAATCGTCGTGATGCGCGACGTCGGCCACCACGTTCAGACCCAGTCGGAGGTGGGCTGCGATGGACGCGTAGAACGCATCGTACATGATGGGTATCAACGGTTCGAGATCGGGTCTTTCGCCGCCTGGCCGGTTCGCGATACCGGCGGGCCGAAGCCCGATCCCGGGGCGAAGTCGTTCCGGAGTGATTTCGATGAATCGATCGGCGCCGAGGTTCATCCACGGTTCCCGCGACATTCGCTGGATGGCGGATGCGATACTGGATTTTCCGGATCTGGGGGCGCCATTGAGCACCACGGCCGTACCCGGTTCGGCCATACCCGGCCCGGCCGTGGTATCCGGCATGGCTGAATTCTCCCTACCCGACGGAGGGGCGGAATCCGGCTGAGTCTCAGCATCCGGCATGGCTGTAGTCTCCTCGAATCGTGCGTAGAGACCAGGGACGGAAATTGTGGATATTCAGTTGCGAACAGGTCTGACCGCACATTGGATTCACTGTGGATGAATCGGAATATAGGGTGTATCTTCTGCAGGACAAATCGGTATTGCGTATCGCCCTGTTCAATGCATACCTCTCACTGTCCGGAAATCTGGTCATCCCAGAAACCGTCGTCACTAAATGGTTGTCCACAAACCGTGATCCAGTCGATGATTACTCGACGTGTAACTGGCAATTACGAGCTTTTCGCAAGAATCGTCGGAGCGAACTCGAAACCTGCGACGTGCATACCCGCAGCGCGCACATCTACGGCGCGCATCCGGTTTTCCGGATCCGATGATTCCGTGAGCGTGCATCTGAAAATCGACGGACGGGGATTCCGCGTGGTTAGGCAGGTTGGAAAAGACCGCACGATCCTGAAGGATTATCCCGGCGGGGGACCGCCCCCGTGGGATATCCGCGTGTTGAAGAAGGGCAACTTCTTCCGCTTCGGGGTTAACGGAGTCTCGGGCTGGATCCGTGGACCATCGGGAGAGTGGTATGGTCGGTACGAACCGTGGGAGAACACGCTGGCGCTGGAGGCATCCGGTGGCTGTGGATTCGAATCCTGCACGGTCACGGCGCTGCCCTGGCTGGACCAGCAAACGGAACCGGTCATCGCGCGGGGCCCGGCCGGCAGCCACTACGAGCAGCAGATCATTCCGGGGGCCATCCTTGAAATCGACCAACGCTACTACATGTACTGCATGGCGGGCATGGAAGGCGACCAGGAAGGGTCCTCACGCCGCACCGTCGCCGTAGCGGAGAGTGACGATTTGAGATCGTGGGAAGTGCATCCCGTTCCGGTACTTTCCTACGCGGACGCCCCGGGGGACAATATCTACGTGAACGGCGCGGTCGTTACGCCGGACGGCCGGATCGTCATCATGTACGCCGTCCAGCAGTATCCATCCTGGCTCGGATTCATGATGGCTTCGGCCGACGATCCGAAGGGGCCGTTCACGCCGAGTTCCCACAATCCCGTCTACCGGCATTTCAATGACGCCGCCCACGAATTCGACCTGCTGCGCGTGGACCATCCGGATTACCGGTACCTCATGTGCTATGCCGGATACACGCCGCGGCCATCGGGAGGTTGGCCGGGCGGCGACCGGGGCTACCTGCTCTTCAGCGACGATCTCGAGGACTGGCGCGAAGCCGAACACAATCCGGTGTTCGGTCCGGAAAGGTTGGACGACTGGGACGCCGTGCATGTCCGGCCGCGGTCCGTGAACCGGATCGGCGATACGTGGTATCTCTGGTACGAAGGCTGCAACGCCTGGACGCCACCGGGTGCGGCCGGGCCCGAGCGGTGGTGCGATTCGGTGGGCCTTGCCCGTTCGACGGACCTCAAAAACTGGTCGTACTATCCCCGGAATCCAGCACTTCCGGCCCTTGGAATCGGTACGGAGCATTTCGACCACACCTGGACGGGCTGGCCCCGCATGGTTGTAAAAGACGGCCTGGGATACGTGTTCTATACCGGGAACGCCCAGGTCGGATTGAGGACGATTCCAATAAGGCGCCTGATGGACTGGGACAGCGAAGGCGGCGAGACGATTCGGATCGTCTAGGCGGGTGGCACCGGCCCGGACCGGGCAGCCGGCCGCACCCGCCGTGCTTCGCGTCCACGTGACAGATGCACCGGCAGGTACACGGCGAAAAACATGGCGAGCGCGACCACGTCGAGGATGGGGATGTACCAGGGCCACGGTGCGAAGAAGAAGGGCGACACCGTACCCCAGGGCGGCCGGGAAAGGTACATGTAATTCGATCCCATTAGCAGGTTTACGATACCCACGATGACGGCGAACAAATTCAGGGCGACGAAGGCGCGAAAGAGTCCGCGCAGCGTGGGCCGCATGCCCAGGCCCCAGGTGGCGTACAGGACGGCCACGACGATCCCTGAGTGGACAATGAAATACTGGAAGAAACGCCACGATGGGAAGCCGGTGTCCATGGCGCCCGGAGTGATCACGGCGTTGGCGGAACCGACGAGACCCCAGAAGTAGGCGATCTCGTAAGTGTACTTGTTCCGGAATATCAGGGTAGCGGCCGTGATCAGGCTTGCGACGCCGCAGATATGCAGTGGAAGGTGGTTTCGGACCATGTATTCAGGACCGAACTGCACGAGGCGGAATCCCCAGGCCGAGATTTCGTTGACCAGCAGCATGGCGGCGAGCAGGTAGCCGATCCTCACCGCCGTCCGCTCATTGCTCGCGCTTCGTGCGAGTTTCGAAAGCAGAATGGGCAGCACGAGGGTAAGCCCCATGACGATGAGATGGGGCGGTCCAAAGGTCTGGAAACCGGTTGGCGTCATGATGTAACATGAGTACAGGAAACTGGACAGTAAGACAACCCGCAATACCCATGTTTACACTTTACAAGAACAGACAGGCCGCGTCGCGGATCGTACTCTCACCCACGGTGGGACCTTCCGTGCAGCGGGCCGCCAGGGAATTCCAACGGATCGTGAAGCGCATGGGCGGGGTAGAGATCCCCGTCCTTGAAGCATCAGACCGGCCGCCGGAGAACAGGACCGGTAGATCCGCTGGCGGCCACGATGAAGAAACCGGCCGGGTGTACATCGGATGGGCGCCCGCAGGACTCGGCGTCGACCTCTCCGAATCCACCCTGGGATACGATGGATACGTCGTTCGGTGTACCGGCAACACACTGGTGCTCGCGGGTCGCCGCCCCTACTCCGCGCTTTATGCCGTGTACCGGCTGTTCGAAGAACATCTCGGTTGCGGTTTCTTCGAAGAAGGCGAGCAGATCCCGACAAGAGATACCGTCTCGATCGGCGACCTGAGCGGACCGGAGATATACCACAGGCCCCGGTTCAAGTGGCGGATGTACTTCGCGAACATGCAGGACGCCTACAGCGGCATGCGCTGGTGGACCTGGGATGAGTTCAGGCCCTGGGTCGACTACCTGGTCAAGAAGCGCTTCAACATCCTGGAAAGCGGCAACATCGCCGACTGCTGCGGTATCGGCGCGCTGGCCGCCAACCGGCTGGGCGTTCCGGTGCAGCTCACAGCGTGGCAGGCCGCGCGCATCGCCTTGTTGCGGCGCGTCTTCGACTATGCCCGGGAGGCCGGCATCCGGATCCGGTACCGCATGCAGCTCCACGTGGGCACCCCGGCGGTGAATCCCGGCTTCTCACCCTACGCCGACGGACGCCAGCTCCAGGAGTTCGTGGACGGGTACGAAGCCAAAACCGGAGAGAAGATCCGGTTCGCGCCGTTGGAATGGTGCGGCGAGTCCGAGATCGTACTCGACCCGCGGGACCCGGTGACCCGGCGCTTCACCACCGCCGTGGTGGAATCCTACGCGGAAGCGCTGGGCACGGATCATCTCTACAGCCTGTGGCTGCCCACGGAGGAGACCTGGGTCGAGGAGGACCCCGACCGGGCCGCCGAACTGACCCATGCGTCCGTCTACGGCATGATCCAGGCCATACGGGACGGCGATCCGGACGCGGTGCTGTTCAGCCCCCGGGTGTGCACGGACAACCCCACGGCGGCCGCCCAGGCGCAGGCGGTCCGCGACGCCGGCCTGCCCGTGATCGGCAACATGTTCCTCAACCACGCCGGGAGGATGTACGACTTCCTCCGGTGCGACTACTACTGGGGGCTGCCGTGGTCCACGGGCATGTGCGGCCAGTGCGGCCGGGAGACCAATCCCAACGGCGACATCAGGACGGCGATCGACAACGCCCGGTCCCTGGCGGATCATCCCCGGGCATCCAACCTGCAGGGGTTCACGGTGTCCTCGGAAACCAATCACCGGAACGTGATGACCATGGATCTCTACGCGGAACTGTCCTGGAACCCCGCGGACCTGGAACCGGACGCCTACGTCGAGCAGTGGAACCGAAGGCGGTACGGACCAGCGGCAGAAGAAACCCGTCCAGCCGTCGGGATACTCGCCGGCACGATCATGTCCTACTTCGATCCATGCACCCACAACGGCCCCCTGTACCGGAACTGGGACGGGACCCTGCTGCCCGGTCTCACATCGGGCTCGGTCAAACGGCTCATCGGGTTTCTGCCGGCGCTGCACGACATGCTCGAGATCCTGCTGTCCCAATACGATGCGCTCGAAGATTCCCCCATGTACCGCTTCGACCTGGTGGACATCGGCCGGACCTACCTGGCGGGCATCTTCAACCACCGGCTGGCCGACGCGCGCAAGGCCTTCCGCGCCGGGGACCGGGAACGGTTCGAAGGGATGGCCGCGGAGACGGAGCAGGCGATGCTCGCCATGGCCCGGTACTGCAGCGCCCACGAACAGTTCAGGCTGAAGACCCATGATGACTGGGCGGTCCGGTGGCCGGAGATCGTGCCGGGACATGCCAACAGTGAAAGCAACTGGATCACCTTCACCGCGCTGATCTCCCTCGAGAACTGGCAGGTGCTGCTCGACTACCTCCCGGAGGACTTCGCCGAGATGATCGTCCATTACTTCCTGCCTCGCGTCCGGCAGTACCTGGACCGGATGCGGACGCTCATGGATCGGGGAGAGGATATCTCGGAGCGGCTCGTGGACCGGGATTCGGACGTCGATCTGCCCTCCCGCGTGGCGAACTGGTCGACACCACGGGGCAACACGCCCTGGTCGCCCTACGGGGACACCTGCGAACCCGAGTTGACCGGAGAGGATGAGGCCCTTGCGCTCCGGCTCATCAAGGCCGGTTCCGTAAGTGGCCGGTACGACTTCTACGAGGGGCCGCTGGATGCCCTCGTCCGCGAGATGCTGGATGACTTCCCTCCGCCCGGGGACATCGATGAGATCCTCTTGGAGGAAGACTACGCGCCGCCGGGCAACCGGTTGGTACTGCACGGGATGCCAGGCGAAACGATCGAGGGATTCAACGTGCCCGGTTTCGTGGAACGGGTCGAGGTTCCGCGGGAGCTTCGCGACATTATCGCGGTACGCGAGGTACGCAGGGAATACAACATCGCCCGGGGCGAGATCGCCCTGTACCAGGTGACGGTGCCGCCGGAGATCGACATGATCCGCCGAGAGGACGAACCTGCCCCCTCGGACGGACATAACGTCGCGGTGTTTACCTTCAGCGTTGGAGACACGGCCTACAAGGTGTGGTTCGATAGCGGGACGGAGCTGGATGTGGCGTCATTCGTGGTGGAAAGGACACCGGCATCACGTTAGTCCTGCTGTGCAGATGGTAACTTCTCAGGGTCTGCCGCGGGAGACACCCTATTTGGAGCAGACTCCAGGCCGGGAGCAGCAGTACTGAACTTGAGATACCCCCGGACCTCATCAACTTTCGTTTCCACCCGATCGATTTTGTTACCCAGATCCCGAATCTCGGCTCTCAAATCCAGATACATCAGGACGGCCGCCCCAATTAGTGCCGCCTTTATCGTCGTGTCCATCCAGGCTTTCCGGTCCATCGGTACCCTATGTTTTCGTGTTACCGGCCCCACCGCAGTCATGTCTCAAATTTAAAGAGTCGGGCAATAACCGGTAGCTCTCGTAAAAAAAGTTCAAATACTTCCCACTGCTGTTCCCTGCCACATCTGAATCCCTTACGTCCACGGCAATTGCTTTTGACACTTATCCCGCGGCAGTCGTAATATACTTCCCACCCACGCACCGCTTGAACACGAAGCGCGACACCTCTCGAAGTAGGACACCTCGCTGAAGACCGGAGCCCTCCATGCTCTCCAGCGGCCAGATCGAACAATTCCACGCCTTCGGTTTCCTGGTCATTCGCCAGGCGTTTTCCCGGGAGGAGGTAGACGCGCTGATCCAAGAGGCCGCCGCGGCGTGCGCGCAGAAGCTCGGCCGCGACATTGGCGAAGAGGAATGGTTCTGGGACGGGGAGTTCGTGGAATCGCGCCCCGCGCTGACGCGGCTCGTGGAAGACGACCGGATCTACCTGACCGTGACGGAACTGCTGGGCGACGACCTCATCTGGATCGGTTCGGAGGGGATGTGGGGGATCGATCCGAAGCTGGCCGACCACACCTGGCATTTCGACGGCCACAAGACGTCACGGTTGCTCGACTATACCCGGACCAAGGTCATGCTGTACCTCGATCCGCAAACGAAGGATACCGGCGCGCTTCGGGTCATCCCCGGCTCCCACCGGGACCCATTGCATCAGGCGCTTCTGCCCCTCCAGGAAGCTCACCTCGGCGGCGATCCCAGTCCCTTCGGGGTCGACGGCCCCCGGATCCCCGGCTACTCGATCGAGACCAAACCGGGCGATATCGTCCTGTTCAACCAGTGGCTCTACCACGCGGTTTACGGCAAGAAGGGGAAACGGCGGGTCATCGTCTTCAAGTTCGGGCCGCGACCGCGCACCGGCGCCCACAGGAACATGCTGCATAAAGGCGCGCCGCAGGGGTTCAGGCCCCATCGGTCATTCCTGGAGAGCGGGCGTCCCCGCTTGCGGCGACTGGCCGAGGGCATGAGCGCTTTAGGCACGGAAGCTTAGAACCACCACCCGTCAGACCGGGCGCTTGATCCTCGCCACGATGCCGCCCCACCAGTTCCTCAGGTCCTCGAAGGCGCTGTAGACCAGGGGCAGCGCGATCATGGCGCCGATGGTGGAGAAGATCAACCCGCCCATGACGGACCGGCCCATGGGGTAATAGGGCTGGTCGCCGAGGGTGGCGGTCCCGATCGCCATGGGCAGCAGACCGAGCATGGTGGTAAAGGCGGTCATCAGGATCGGCCGCAGGCGGTCGCGGCCGGCCTGGATGATCAGGTCCTGTCCCTTCAGACGACCCTCCCGCTCCAGGTGCTTGATGTGGTCGATGAATACGATGGCGTTGTTGACCACGACCCCGATCAGGATCACGATGCCGATCATGGCGAGTATCGACATGTTGGTACCGGTAGCCCACAGCATCCAGTAGCACCCGAAGTAGGCGAAGGGGATGGACACGAGGATGATGATCAGCGGATCGATATAGGACTCGAACAGGGATCCCAGGAGCAATAGCACGGCAACGAGCGCGAGAAGGATCGCGGTCACCATGGCAGCCGTGTCTTCCTCCAACTGCTCCCAGCGGTCTCCGAGGCGCCAGGAGTAGCCCCTGGGCAGGGAAAGGTCCGCCAGGCTGGTGCTGATTTTGCCGCCGAGGGTCTCTATGCCTTCTTTGGTGGTGTTCGCGCGGACCATCAGGATGGTCTCGCTGTCCCTGCGGAAGACGGTCCTGAATGCCGGAGTCTGGGTGAAACTGGCCATGGTGGCCAGCGGGAGCTGGGTGCCGTCGTCCAGGTAGACCGCCTGGTCCCGAAGCTGGTGGACGGTCTCACGGTCTTCCTCCTTGGACTGTACCCATACCCGGATTTCCCGGTCCTCGGTCTTCAGGCGCTTCAGTTCGTTGCCGCGGATGCCCGAGAGGGTCATTTCGGCGACGCGCCGGGGTGTAAGTCCGAACTTGCCCGACATCTCCCGGTCCACGGTGACCTGGACCTCGTCCTGCGTTTCCTCGTTGTCCAGATCGGTGGTGATGGCCGTAATCTCAGGCAACTGGTCCAGCCGCGCGTTCACGTCTTCCGCGATCTGCTCGAGCCGCCTCGGGTTCTCCCCGTGCAGGGCGATGCTTACCCTCGGGTCTTCCTCGCCACCCTCGCCCCATCGCCATTTCACGACCAGTCCCGGCACCTCGGGTATGGTCTCCCTGATGATCCTGGCGACCTCCTCCGAAGACCGGTACGACTGCAGGCCCCCCTGGGTACCGAGGATCAGGAGGATCGCGACGTATAGCGCCGTCAGCACGGCGGTAATCTGAAACGCGTTGTTTTTCCTGCGCACCAGGACGAGCACGACCGCGCACAGGGCGAGTGATCCCCAGACCCACGGCGCTTTTGCCTTGTGCCGCAGGACGTCCCAGACCGAGTCGTCCGAGCCGCTGTGGAGGAACACTTCAAAGGTGATACGTCCGGGTCGGAAATCGGACCGAATGGCCCTGATGTTCAGCGAATCGGCCGAAGCCATCCACTGGTTCTCCAGGTCGGTCACGAACCGGTCCGTGTATTCCAGGCTGGCGAACTCACCGGGTTCGATATACATCCAGACCTGTCGCGGGTCCGAGGACGAATTGTCCATGGTCACACTGCGCATGGGTAACAGGAAGGTCAGGATGACGAATCCACCCAGGATGAGCGCCACGTCGCGCCGCGGGTGCAGCA